>NZ_NCKP01000002.1:0-88936 GCF_002282795.1 Thiomonas sp. 13-64-67 | reverse complement strand
TGGCCAGCCCTGCGGCGTGGCCGCTCTGCAGCCCGGCATCACGCAGGCGGACTACACCGCAGCCCTGGCGCGCATCGCTGCGCACCTGCGCGCGGGCGACAGCTACCAGATCAACTTCACCTGGCCGCTGCGCGGGCAGGCGTTCGGCCATCCGTTGGCGCTGTATGCCGCGCTGCGGCAGGCGCAGCCCACACGCTATTCCTGCCTGGCCAAACTCGGCGGGCGCTGGGTGCTCAGTTTTTCGCCCGAACTGTTTTTCGCGCGTGACGGGGCCACGCTGCGCGCACGGCCGATGAAGGGCACCGCTGCGCGCAGTGCCGACGCAGAAGCCGACGCGCAGGCCGCGCTGGTGCTGGCTGCCGATCCCAAGAACCGCGCCGAGAACCTGATGATCCTCGACCTGTTGCGCAACGATCTGGGGCGGCTGGCCGTGCCGGGTTCGGTGTGCGTGCCCGAGCGCTTCAGCGTCGAGCGCTATCCCACTGTGTGGCAGATGACCTCCAGTGTGCAGGCCGTGCTCGACGAGCGCGGCGGGCCACGGCGCTGGGCGGAGATTTTTGCCGCGCTATTTCCCTGCGGCTCGGTGACGGGCGCGCCCAAGCGTAAAAGCATGGAGATCATTCGCGCGCTGGAGGGCGGGCCGCGCGGGCTTTATACCGGCGCGCTGGGCTTCATCGACCCGCGCGACGCCGGGCAAGGGCCGCTGGCGGTGTTCAGCGTGCCCATTCGCACCTTGCAGGTCGAAGACGGCGTGCAGACCACAGGGGAGGCCGCCGGAACCCGCACCTTTCACTTGGGCGTGGGCAGCGGCGTGGTGATCGACTCCGACCCAGTCGCCGAGTGGCAGGAATGTTGGGACAAGCTGCGCTTCGTCACCGCGCACGATCCGGGCTTCGGTCTGATCGAAACCTTCGCCGCCGTGTGGTCCCCGCAGGCTGCGCGCATCGAGCGGCATCTGGCCCGGCTGGCGCGCTCGGCGGCGTTTTTCGGCTTTGCCTGCGACCTGCCCGCGCTGCGCCAAGCCTTGGCCGAAGCGCATCGCGGCCTCGTTGCGCCTTCTGCGCCCGCACTGGCCGATGGCTGCCAGGCGTGGCAAGCCGCCAGCGCGGCGCTGGCTCCCGCGCCCTGGCGCACGCGGTTGGTGCTGCGTAAATCGGGCACGGTCGAGATCGACGTGCAGCCCCTGCCGCCCGCGCCGCAGCAACCGGTGCGGCTGCTGCGGGCCGCCGAGGCGCTCGATTCGGCCGACCTGTTCCTGCGCCACAAGACCACACATCGTGCGCGCTACGACGCCGCCTGGCGCGCCGCCGAGGCGCAGGGCGCGTTCGACCAGATCTTCTGCAACGAACGCGGCGAACTGTGCGAAGGCGGGCGCAGCTCGCTGCTGCTGCGCCTAGACGGCGCGTGGTGCACTCCGGCGCTGACAAGCGGCCTGTTGCCCGGAGTCGGGCGGCAATGGCTGATCGACCACGGCGGGGTGCGCGAGTGTGTGCTCCAAGCCGATGCCCTGCTGCGCGCGCAGCAAATCGCCGTGGTCAATAGTTTGCGTGGGGTTTTGGCGGCCACGCTGTGAAGCGGTGGGCATTTCCGTAGGCGCCGTCATGGCACTCGACGGCGCGCAGCGGTCTGCCACCGGGGCATGGCATCATCGAACCATGTCGACTCTGGCGCTCGTTTGGTTCAAACGCGACCTGCGTGTGCAGGATCACGCCGCGTTGCACGCCGCCGCGCAATGCGATGCGGCGCTGGCGCTTTTCGTGATGGAGCCGGAATGGATCGCCAGCCCGGAGTGCGATGCGCAGCATGTGCAGTTCGCGGCGGATTGCGTGTCCGCGCTGAGGGAGTCGCTGACGCAAGCCGGTCTCAGGCTGTTGGTGCGCGTGGGCGATGTGCCCCAGGTGTTCGAGGACATCCGCTGCGAGGTGCGTTTCACCCATCTGTTCAGCCATGAAGAAACCGGTCCAGGCTGGACCTATGCGCGCGACAAACGGGTGGCGCATTGGTGCCGCGAGCAAGGCGTGATCTGGCAGGAATGGCCGCAAAACGGCGTGGTGCGCCGTCTGCGTGATCGTGCGGGCTGGGCGGCCCGCTGGCAAAGGCGCATGGATGCGCCGCAGCTGCCTGTGCCGCAGGGCCTGCGCGACGCATCCAAGCCGCTGGCAGCGGGCGACTTTCCGGCCCTGCGCGATCTGCGCTTGCCCGCGGCCCGCCCCACGCCCGCTGCAGGCACGGCGGCGGCCCTGTCCACTCTGCACAGCTTTCTGCACACGCGGGGCGCGCAGTACCGGCGCGATCTGTCCAGCCCGCTGACGGCAGAACGCGGCTGCTCGCGCCTGAGCGCGCATCTGGCCTTTGGCACGCTCTCCATGCGGCAGGTGCATCAGGCCACCGAGCAACGCATTTGCGCCTTGCAGGCCAGCGGCGAGCCGTCGGCGCGCAACATGGCGTATCACCTGCGCGGTTTTGCCGGGCGGCTGCGCTGGCATTGCCACTTCATGCAAAAGCTCGAAGATGAACCGGGCATCGAATTCCACAACTTTGCGCGCGCCTACGACGGCTTGCGCGAGCCCGAATTCAACCCTGCGTATTTCGAGGCCTGGTGCAGTGGCAACACCGGCTTCCCGATGGTGGACGCCTGTATGCGCTGCCTCAACGCAACCGGCTGGATCAACTTTCGCATGCGCGCCATGCTGGTGAGTTTTGCCGCCTATCACCTCTGGTTGCATTGGCGCGAGCCGGGGCTGCATCTGGCGCGGCAGTTTCTCGATTTCGAGCCAGGCATTCACTGGAGCCAGATGCAAATGCAATCGGGCACCACCGGCATCAACACCCTGCGCGTGTATTCCCCGGCCAAGCAGCAGGCTGACCATGATCCGCAAGGCGCGTTCATCCGCCAGTGGGTGCCGGAGTGGGGCACATCGGCTTATCCGCCGCCCATCGTCAACGAGCGCAGCGCCGTCAAGCAGGCCAAAGACCGCATCTACGCCATCCGCCAAAGCCCGCAGGCGAGCAACGAGGCGCGGGCGGTGCAACAGCGGCACGGCTCGCGCAAGAGCGGCCTGCCGCCCAGCGGCTCCCGCGCGCGCAAGCCGGTCGCGCCACCCGCGCCACCGCGACAGCAGGAGTTGTTCGAATGAGCGCAGCGGCAAGCGGCCACAAGGGAAACAAGACGGCTCTGGCCAGCAAACCCTGCGCGGTGTGCGGTCGCCCCATGAGTTGGCGTCGCGCCTGGGCGAAAAACTGGGAGGCGGTGCGCTACTGCTCGCAAGCCTGCCGCAAAAATCGGAACAAGGCCAAGAGCCAGGTTGGAGCGTTGCATGACAAGCCCTGATCCTGCGAGGCCGCTGCGCCATTTGGTGCTGGTGCTGGGTGATCAGCTCGACCCACAGGCAAGCGCGTTCGACGGGTTCGACCCAATGCAGGATGCGGTGTGGATGGCCGAAGTGGCGGAAGAGTCCACCCATGTCTGGTCTTCCAAGCCGCGCATCGCCTTGTTTCTGGCGGCGATGCGCCACTTCGCGGCAGACCTGCGCGCCGCCGGCCTCACAGTGCATTACACCGAGCTTGACGCCGCCGCTAACGCGGGCAGTTTGGACGCAGAGCTGCAGCGCGCTGTGCAGCGCCTGCGCCCTGCGCAGTTGGTCATGACCCAGCCCGGCGATTGGCGGGTGCTGCAGTCGATCAAGGCCGCCGCCGCTGCGCACGGCGTGCCGCTGGAACTGCGCGAAGACCGGCATTTCTACGCTTCGCCCAGCGACTTTGCCACGCACGCCCGGGGTCGCAAGCAGTTGCGCATGGAGTTTTTCTACCGCGCCATGCGCCAGCGACACGACGTGTTGATGGAGGGTGATCAGCCCGCTGGCGGACAGTGGAATTTCGATGCCGACAACCGCGAGGCGTTTCCCAAGTCCGGCCCCGGCCAAGTGCCGGGCCCCGCGCAGTTTGCACCAGACGCCATCACGCGCGAGGTCATCTCTGTGGTGAATCAGCGCTTCGCCAGCCATCCGGGCACGCTTGCCGATTTCGCCTGGCCGGTGACGCGGTCGCAGGCCTTGCAGGCGCTGGAGCGCTTCATGCGCGAGCGCCTGCCGCAATTCGGCCAGTGGCAAGACGCACTCTGGCCCAACGAGCCCTGGCTCTGGCATGCCCACCTTTCTGCCGCGCTCAACCTCAAGCTCCTGAATCCGCGCGAAGTGGTCGAGGCGGCGCAGACCGCTTGGCGCCAGGGGCAAGCGCCGCTGCACAGCGCCGAGGGCTTCATCCGCCAGATTCTGGGCTGGCGCGAATATGTGCGCGGCATTTACTGGACGCAGATGCCCGGCTACGCCGAGCGCAACGCGCTGGGCGTGCAGGCGCCGTTGCCCGCCTGGTTCTGGAGCGGGCAGACCGACATGGCCTGCCTGCGCGACGCCCTGGTGCAAACCCTGCGCTACGGCTATGCCCATCACATCCAGCGGCTGATGGTCATCGGCCTGTATGCCTTGCTGCACGGGGTGCAGCCGCAGCAGGTGCACCAGTGGTTTTTGGCCGTTTATGTCGATGCGGTGGAGTGGGTGGAACTGCCCAACACCCTGGGGATGAGCCAGGCGGCAGACGACGGCCTGATGGCCAGCAAGCCCTACATCGCCAGCGGCAAATACATTCAGCGCATGAGCGGCGGCAGCCTGTGCGCGGCCTGCCGGTTCGATCCGGGGACTTTTTGCTGCGGCACGAGGCGCGTCTTGCGGCCAATCCGCGCACGGTGATGCAGGTGCGCAATCTGGCGCGGTTGTCGGCCGACGAGCGCGCGCGTATCCAGGCGCAAGCCCAGTCGATCCGGGACGCGGCATGACTCTGGCAACCGAACCAGCAACGCTTTTCGAGCCGACCCTTGCAGCAGCGCAGCACCACCTCGCTGCGGTGCGTCCTGCAGACTACGCCCGCAGCCGCAACCATTTGCAAGGGCACGTCACCCGGCTCTCACCGTATTTGACGCATGGCTTTCTCGCTCTGCGCGACGTGGTGCAGCACCTGACGATGCGCCACGGTCTCGGGCTGCAGGACAAGCTGCTGCAGGAGCTCGGTTGGCGCGCTTTTTTTCAGCATGTTTGGCGCCACGAGGGCAGCGGCATTCTGCAATCGCAGCACCCCGGCCCGCTGCCAGACCGTGCTTACGCCCCCGCCTTGCCTGCGGATCTGCGCGAAGGCCGCACCGGCGTGCCGGTGATCGACCAGGCGGTGCGCACCCTCTATGCCACGGGCTATTTGCACAACCACGCGCGCATGTGGCTGGCTTCCTACACCGTGCATTTGCGCAAGGTGCACTGGCGCGCCGGGGCCGACTGGATGGTTGCGCACCTGCTCGATGGCGATCTCGCCAGCAACCACCTGTCTTGGCAATGGGTGGCGGGCACGGGCAGCTCCAAGCCCTATTTGTTCAATGCCGAGAACGTGGCGAAGTACGCGCCTGCCGCCTGGCATAGCCCGGGCACCGTGATCGATGCGTCTTACGACACGCTGAGTGCGCTTGCGCGTCAACCACGAGACCTCGGCCCTGAACCCGGCGAGTTTGTCGGTGTGGCAGAGCCCGCCTTGTTCTCCGAGCCGCCCGCTGGCGGGTTTTCGCAAGCGGATGCGCTGGCCGTGGCCGCACAGGATGTCTGGCTGGTTCATCCCTGGGCGCTGGGGCCGGTTCCAGAAGGCAGGCTGCCGGTGGCGGTTTGCGATGCCGATTGGCACGCGCGCTGGCCCTGGTCGGCCGCGCGTTGGCAGTTTGTGACTGCGCGCATGCAGGCGCTTGCGCCCGTGCGCTGGTTTGGAACGGCGGCCTCTTTGCTGGAGGCGCTCAGAGCGGCGCGCTCGGTGCAGGGCTGGCATAACCCGCATCTTTCCGCAGCCTGGAGCGATCTTGCTCTGGCCACGCCGCCACTGGCATTTGCCGAGCCGACGCCGCGTTGCCGGTCGTTTTCTGCGTATTGGTCGCGCGTGCAAATCCTTTCAGCGTCATCGTCTATCCAAGGAGACCTGTTTCATGAGTGAGCAACCCACTGTTTTGATTACCGGTGCGCGCGGCGGCATGGGCCGGGCGCTGAGTGCGCAGTTGCATGCGCTGGGCTGGCGCGTTGCCGCCGTTGGGCGAGACGCGGCGGCGCTGGCCGATGTGCCGTCCAGCGTGCGCATTGCCGCGGATGTCACCACGCCCGAGGGCGCGGCGCAGGCCATCGCGCAGTGCGCTGAGCAACTCGGCCAGACGCCGTCGCATCTGGCGCATTGCGTGGGCAACACTCTGATCGCACCGTTGCACCGCACCAGCGCTCAGCAATGGCGCGAGGTGCTGCGCGTCAACCTCGACAGCGCCCTGTGCATGCTCGGCGCGTGGATCGAGGCGCGCCGCGCCGCGCAGCAACCGGGCGCGGCGGTGCTGGTGAGCTCGGTCGTCGCGCAAATCGGGGTGGCCAACCACGAAGCCATTGCCGCGGCCAAAGCGGGCGTGGAAGGACTGGTGCGCAGCGCGGCGGCGACCTACGCGCCGATCGGTCTGCGGGTCAACGCCGTAGCGCCCGGCATGACCGACACGCCTTTGACCGCGGGCATGCTCAAAGTGGCCGCCATGCGCGAAGGCGCGGGCAAGCAATATCCGCTGGGCGGGGTGCAGACGGCCGAGCAAATCGCCGAAGTCATGGCCTTTCTGCTGTCAGCGTCCGCCAGCCGCATCACCGGCCAGTGCATCGCGGTGGATGGGGGCTTCACCACCATCAGGCCGCTGGTGAAGTAGCGTACTTTTCAGGGCTCGCGCAATTCAGGGGGAATTCGCAGAGGTTCTGTTTTTCGGTTTGGCCGCATACATCGCTTTGTCGGCCAGTCGCATCAGGGTGTCGGCGTCCTGCGCGTCGAGCGGGTAGGCGGAGATGCCGATGCTCATGTCGATGGGCAGTTGCACATTCGGCGCAATGTCGAACGGGGCGGCTACGGCTTGTCGCAGGCGCTGCACGCTGTTGGCATAGCCGGTCTGGACTTCGAGCGGGTTGAGGTCTTCCATCACTACGACGAATTCGTCTCCGCCCAGTCGCACCAGGAAATCGGTCTGGCGCTGCACGGTCTGCAGGCGACGGGTGAGTTCGCGCAGCACCCGGTCGCCCGCGCTGTGGCCCCAGGTGTCGTTGATCAGCTTGAAGCCGTCGAGATCGATCATGCCCACGGCGAACAGGCTGCCTTGTCGACGCGCGCGGGCGATGACTTCGGGCAGGTATTGCTCCAGGGCATAGCGATTGGGCAGGCCGGTGAGGGTGTCGTGGCGTGCGCGGTGCGCTTCGACGCGCTGCAGATGGCTCAGCCGCTCTTTCACGTCGAGTTCATCGAGCCCATAGCCCAGCAGGGCCGCGACCTGCTCGCACAGGGCGATGGTCTGCTCGTCGAAGGCCTGCGCCTGTGGCGAGGTGAACACCAGCACCCCCCACAGCGCGCCACCGCGCCATACGGGGGTGGCCAGGGCGGCGTGCCAGCGATAGCGCGACAGTGTGGAGTTCCAGGGCTGCATGTCCGGGTCGCGGAGCAGATCGTTGCAGACCTGCAGAGTCTGGGTATCCCAGACGCGCAGCACCAGGGGCACGCGGTTGGCGTCGTTCAGATGCACGCGAAAGTGATCGAGCTGCAGGGCGCCTTCGCCTGCGCGCGCCAGCACGCGAAAGGCGCCGCTGTCGTCCGGCCGCGCCAGCCAGGCGGCATGGAACTGGGTGTCGGTGGCGAGGGTGTCGCAGGTGCGCTGCAGCATCTCTTCTGCGCTGCGCGACTGCAGCACCACTTCGCCTTCGCTGATCAGGGCGCGGTAGAGTTTTTGCAGCCGGTCGATGCGCTCGCGCTGGCTGATGGCTTGCAGCCCGCGATCCACGCTGGCGGCCAGATTGAGCAGCCAGTCGCGCAGGCTGTCGTCCATCTCGCAAGGGAGCCGCTCAGCCGCGTTGGCGCAGACCACGCGCAGCAAGGCGCACACCTGCCCTTGCACATGCAGCGGGATGCAGGCGTCCAGCGTGCGGCCATCGCCCTGGAACTGCGGGCGGTTCTGGCCCCAGGCGCTGTCGAGCAGCGAGGTGTCCAGCACGTCCAGTGGCGCCGGGCTGGACTGCGCGGCGATCTTGAAACCCCCTGTGACGGGGTCGCGCTGCACGATGCTCAGCGGCGCTTGGCCGTCCAGCGCCGCGTAGGCGCGGCAGATCGCGGCATAGAGCGCTGCGGCATTGGGCGCACTGGTGCCAAGCTGGTTGGCTTCGGCCAGCAGGGCGTTGAGCTGGGCTTGCCGCGCGGTGCGTGCGCGCGCGGTTTCGGCCCGCGTGCGCCAATCGAGCAGTTGCAGGAACTGGAGCTGCCCGCGGCGTATCGCCACGCCGAGGTAGAGCAGATAGATGCAAACCATGGCCGCCATCGCCGTGGACAAAGAGGTCTGCACCCCCATCAGACGCAGCGCCAGCGGCACGATGACCGAGACGACGAACAGCCCGGAAGCCCAGGCGTCGAACGCCAGACCCGCCACCGCAGCCCCGCTCACCCCAGCCAAGAAGAAGGCGACGAACGACTGCTCGATGGGGGTTGCGGGAAAGAGGGCGGCGGGAATCGCGCCCCAACTCATCCCCGTGGCCCAGGACGCGGCCCGCAGCACGCGTAGCCGCAGCGAACGCTGCACCGGGCGAAGGTTTTCCGCCGTCGCTCCGCGCCAGATCAGCCAGACCAACAGCCGAATCGCCTGCAGGCCGATCATCACGCCACCCCAGACCGCATAAAAGTCGGCGGGTGCGCCGCCGTGCAGAAGCGCCATGGCGATGAGCGCCACGGATGCGTTGGTCACGGCAGAAACCGGCACCGTGGCGAGCAACAGCCGCACGCGTGCCGCAGCAATGGCTTGCGGTGCAGTCGTGATCTGGGCGTCGTGCGGCATGGGGGCGGGGTCAGTGCGCATCAATGCCAAGAAATGTAAACGGACATCCCCCACAATTGAAGGGGCGAAGGCGACCTGCAGCGGGCGAATTGCCAACCATTGCCGCCGTAGGTGGCCTTTGATTCAGGCGGGGCGAACCTGCGCTGCAGCGTAAGGAGCAGTCGGGTGACTCGCTACTTGGTTGCGCCCTTGGTGCTTGGCCGAGTAAAGCGCGGCGTCGGCGGCTTGCATCCAGGCTTGCAGGTTGCTGAATGCCGGGGCGGCAGCGGCTACGCCGATAGTGCTGCTCAGCCGCACATTGGGGTGATGCGGCAGCCGCAGCGTCAGCAACTCGGTGCGGATGCGCTCGGCGATGCCCAGCGCATCGGGCTGGCCGGTGTTCTGGCACATAGGTATCGTTCACCTGCTTGAAGTGATCCACATCGATCATCAGCAGACAGGCCGGTTGCCCCACGGCCTGAAAAAGCTGCAGCGCGGCGTCGGCCTGCTGCTGCCAGTGGTCGCGTGCGAACAGACCGGTTTGCGCATCGGTGCGGCGCAGTTGTTCCAGCAGCTTGTTCTGCCGCGACACGGTGCGAATGAGCCGGTAGCTGCCGATGCTGCTCGACAGGGTGTGCACCACCAGCAGCGGCAAGGTGCAGGCAACGATCAGCAGCGAGCTTTCCAGCTGCACCGGCGGGCGCAGAATCAACGCGGTAAGCACTGCCGCGCCAAACAGCCCCGGCAGCGAGATCAGCCACAGGCGGCGCATGCCGCTGCTGAGTTTGTCGAAGGTGGTGACGGTGACCAGCACCACGCTGGGCAGCAGGTTGAAATGCATCAACGCCACCCACATGCCGGCGATGGCCGAGTCGATCAGCAGGTTGTGTTTTTCAGCGCGGTAGCTGTCGGCGCTCATCCGAGCGCGCAGCAGGGCGATCTGCGGCCACAGCAGGCAGCTTGCGATCATCAGCGCCCAGCGCCACGGGTGCGCGTGCTGTTCGATCAGCACCCCGGCTATCGCCAGCCCGCCCAGCCCCATGCCGACCACGCGCAGCGGGTAGATGCGGCGATAGGTGCTCTGTTTGAAGGCGTCTTGTCGGGAGGTGGAGTAGGGCATGGCGGCAGCACGCGACAACATGCCGCATCGTTGCCGCCGAGTTTACAGCCCGAAGTAAGTCTCGCGAACCGCGTCGCTGGCTTCGAGTTCGGCCCGCGTGCCGGAGAGCCGCACCTTGCCGTGATCGATCAGATAGCCGCGGTCGGCCAGTTCCAGGAAGGCCACGTTCTGCTCGGCGATGAGCAGGGCGGTGCCCGCGCCGATGCTGGTCTTGAGCACCTCGATGACCTGCTTGACGAACACCGGCGCCAAGCCCGACGACGGCTCGTCCATCAGCAGCAGCTTGGGCTCGGAGATCAGCACCTTGGCGATGCCCAACATCTTGCGCTGCCCGCCCGACAGCGTGCCCGCCGCGTCGCGTCGCTTGGCGGCGAGATCGGGGAACAGCGCGAACAACTGCTCCTTGCGTTTGCGAATCTGCGCATCGCTCAGAAAGTAACCGCCCAGGGCGATGTTCTCGTCGATCGACAGGGTGGGAAACACCCCGAGTTCCGACATATAGGCCATGCCGCGGCGAATGTGCTGATCGGGTGCGAGGCGGTCGATGCGTTCGCCCTCGAAGGCAATCTCGCCCCGCCAGCACGGCAGCAGCCCGATGAGGGTGCGCAGCAGGGTGGACTTGCCCGCGCTATTGGCGCCGAGCAGCAGCACCGTCTCGCCGGGCATCACCTCCAGATCGACGCCCCAGAGCACTTGCAGCGCGCCATAGCCGGTCTGCACATCGCGTAGCGAAAGCAGGGCGGCGCTTGTATTGGATGCGCTCATGCTTCGCCCCCGAAGAATGCGGCCACGACTTCCGGGTGGCGCGAGGCGGCGTCGAGCGAGCCCTCGAACAACATGCGCCCGGCCCCGAGCACGATGACACGCTGGGTGATGCTGCCGAGAAACGCCATCAGATGCTCCACCACGATGAGGGCGATGCCGCGCTGCGACAGCTTGCGCAGCAGCTCGGCAATGCCGCCCAGCTCGGCCGGGTTGAGCCCGGCGCCGATTTCATCGACCAGCAGCAGCTTCGGCCCGGTGGCCAGCGCGCGCCCCAGATCGAGCAGCTTTTGCTGGTTGACGGTGAGCGAACCCGCCAGCTTGTCGGCCTGCTTGTCCAGCTCGATGTCGTGGAGGATGGCGTTGATGTCCACTGCGCCCACGGCATGGCCGAAGTGCGCGGCCACTTCAATGTTCTCGCGCACCGTCATGTCGCGAAAGGTCTTGGGCACCTGAAAAGTGCGGTTGATGCCGAGCTGCGCCAGCTTGTGCATCGGCACCTTGTGCACCGTCTTGCCGTCGAACGCAATACTGCCACTGTCGGCGCGGTACAGGCCCGAGATGACATTGATGGTCGTGGTCTTGCCTGAACCATTGGGGCCAACCAGGCCGACGATCTCGCCCGGCGCGAGGCTGAAGCTCACGTCGTTGAGCACCACATGGCCGCCGAAGCGCTTGTTCACGCCCTTAAGCTGAAGGAGGGTTTCAGAAGACACGCACGCCCCTCCGCGTCAAAAGCGACAGCACGCCGCCGGGCATGAACAACACCAGCAGCACGATGAGCCCGCCGTAGATCAACTGGAAATACTGCGGCTCTGAGATGCCGATCGCTGAATACAAGCTGTAAAGCACTCCCGCGCCGATGATGGGGCCGATGACCGTGCCCACCCCGCCAAACAACGAGAACACGATGGCGAACACCGAAATCTGCAAGGTGAACACCGCTTCGGGATAGAACACCGACAGATTCCACGCATAGGCCCCGCCGGCCAAGCCAGCCACGCCAGCCGAAATCAGCCAGGTAATGAGCCGGGCGCGCACGATGTTGATGCCGACCATGGACGCGCTCACCGGGTCTTGCCTCATGGCGCGCAACCCCATGCCGAAGGCCGAGACGCGAAAGTAGGCGGCCAGCGCGGTGGCCAGCACCAGCACCGCCAGCATGGTGTGATAACTCGCAGAGGGCGCATACACCTGTTCGATCTTCAGCCCGTAAGGCCCACCGGTGATGTCGGCCAGATTGGTGTTGGAGACGACGAAATACAGGATTTGCGACGCCGCCAGGCTGGCGATGGAAAAGTAAGCGCCCGAGAGCCGCAGCAGCGGCCCGAGAATCAGCCCCATCACCACCGCAGCGAGCCCGCCTCCGACCACGCATAGCAGCACCGGCAGGCCGCTGTGCAGCACCAGCAGCGAGGTGGCATAAGCGCCGCAGCCGAAAAAGCCCACATAGCCGAAGGGCAAGTAGCCGGTAAATCCATAGAGCAGATTCAGGCCCTGCGCGAGCACGATGAAAGTCATCAGCGTGAACAGCAGCGACTCGTTGCCGTAAACATGCGGCAGAAACAGGAACACCGCAATCAGCAAGGCCAGCACGATGAGCCCTGGTCGCCAGCGTTGCAGCAAAGAATGTTCAGACACTGCGCACCGCCTTTCCGAGCAGGCCCGTGGGGCGGATGAGCACGATCACCAGCAAGAGCACATAAGGCACGAGGTTGGACCAGGAGGAGTAATAGGTCTGCATCAACATCGTGCCCAGCCCGAACACCAGGCCGCCGATGATGGTGCCCAGCGGGTTGCCCAGCGAGCCGATGATGACAATGGCGAACGAGGTGGTGGTGAGGCTGTCGCCCAGATCGGGCGAAACCGAGCCGAGCAGGTAGGGCAGAAACACCCCGGCGACACCGGCGAGCGCCAGCCCGGCCACGAAGGCCAGCGCCGAAACCTTGTTCACGTTGATGCCGGTCGCCAGCGCTTCTTCGCGGCTGGCCATGATGGCGCGGGTGGCGTAGCCCAGCCGGGTGCGGGTGAAATACAGCCACAGCGCCACGATGGCGGCGATGCTCACTCCGGCAGCCCACCACCAACTATCCGGAAACTCCTGCCCAAATACCCCAAGATTGCCCGAGCCCAGCGCCTCGCTGGGCAGCGAGCGCTGATCGGCGCCGAAGCCCAGTCCGGTGAGTGCTTCGAGCATCTGCCCCACGCCGAAAAACAGAATGAACGACAGCATCTCCGGGTCGCCGCTGCGCTGCAGTCGGGGCACCACGGCGTAATAGAGCGGATAGCCGATGACGATGGCGGCCACGATCACCGTCGGCACGCCCCACAGCGGGTTGAAACCGAAGTGGCGCGACACCAGCCAGGCGGCATACGCGCCCAGCACGATGAACTGCCCATGCGCCAGATTGATGATGCGCATGACGCCAAAGATCAGGTTCAGCCCGATGCCGATCAGGCTGAAATAAATGCCATACAGAATGCCGCCGATGATGGCGTATTCAAGCAGTTCCACGCGCCCTCCCTGAGCTGCTTTTGGTGGATGAGTCGAAGGAAGCGGCGCACAGGCCGCACCTGCCGCGCCGCTCTGGCCCCCGCCTTGTCGTGCTTACGGCTTGGGCGCGGGATACACCGCTTTGCCGGTCGCCTTGTCTTGCGGATAGACCACGACCACGTCGAGCTTGCCGTCCTTGGGCTGTAGTTGCGCCACCGGGAAGGGCTGGCCGAGCTGGGCGCCGTTGGCGTTGACGTCGAAGGGGCCGAGCAGGGTGGTGGTCTTGCCCGACATGTCCATGACGGCCTGATGGAAGGCGAGCTGGTCGAACTTGGGCGCGGTGTCGAGCATGTGCTGCACGATCAGCCCGGTGTTGTAGCCCGAGCAATCGAGGAAGTTGGGCTCTTTTTTCATGGCCGCCTTGAAGGCATCGACGAACTGCTGGGTGTTCATGCCGTAGCTCACCTTGTCGTACTTCACCAGCGGCGGAGTCGGGTAGGTGTAGGTATAGGCCAGCGCTTTTTCACCCACGTTCTTGGTCAGCAGCGACAGCAGCTGGCCCGGAAAGATGGTGAAGGTCATGGGGAAATGCAGTCCGCTCTGGTGCAGCGCCTTGAGGAAGGCGATGTCGTTGGGCGCATAGCCGAACTCCAGCACCGCGTCGGGTTGGGTGGCGGCGATGGTGTGCAGCAGGATGGTGTAGTTCGACTCGCTGGTGGGTACGCCGTGGTCATACACCGGCTTGATGCCGGCCTTGGCCAGCACGTCCTTGAGGGTGGCGGCCTGAGAAGCGTCGAAGTCGTTGGCGCTGTAGACGATGGCCACGCGCTTGATCTTCTGCTGCACCAGATAGTTGGCCAGCGGCACCGGCCACACCGTGCTCGACGGAATGCTCACATCGGCGAGATAGTTGGTGGGCTTGGTAAAGAAGTTGGCGCCCGAGCCGGTCGGGTCGATCAGCAGCATGTGGTGCTCGGCGGCCAGCGGCACGGCCACCGAGGTGAGCACCGAGCCGAAGTCGGCCACGAGCACATCCACCTTGTCTTGCGTGATGAGCTGGTTGTAGAGCGTGGTCGCGGTGGAGGTGGAGCTTTGGTCGTCGTAGGCGACGAGCTTGACGGGAATCTTTTTGTTGAACGCCTTGACGAACACGCCGCCCTCTTTGTTGATGGCGTCGGCCCAGTACTTCAGGCCTTCATACTGGCCTTGCGAGGCGACGGCGAAGGGGCCGCTGCTGGCGTAGAGCGTGCCGATCTTGATCTGCGACGGAGCCGCCGCGGCGTGGGCGGCAACGGCCGTGGCACTCAAAGCCAGACCGGCTGCGAGGTGACGCAGAATTTTTTTGGATGCGCGAATGGACATGAGAGTCTCCAGAGGATGAAACTGAACCGACGCGTGCTTGGCGCGTCTTCAAAATGTCATGATTCATTCTCGGTCTGGACTTTGCGCAAAGCGGTGAACAAGTGCGTTGATTTGAAACGGAACGTGTCTTTGGCGCCCGGGCGTTTTCTTGAGGGCGCAAAAAAACCCGGCTGGGCCGGGCCTGGAAGGGCTGCTTGGATTATTTCGCCGCGACGAGTTTGCGGATTTTCGCCACCTCGTCTGCGCTGACGTTCGGCGCGTCGTTGCCCCAGCTGCTGCGCACATAGCTGGCGATTTCAGCCACTTGCGTGTCGTTGAGTGTGGCGCCCAGATCGGGCATGGCCATGGGCGTGGGGTTGCCTTTGGTCTCGACCGTATGTCCGCCGTGCAGCATCATGCGAATGGTGTTGATCGGGTCGGGCGTATTGACCGTGGGGTTGAGCGCCAGCGCGGGAAAGACATTGGGAATGCCCTGGCCCTGCGCCTGATGGCACATGGCGCAATGCGCCGCGTACAGCGGATCGCCAGCTTTGGCGCTTGCGGTCATCACCGGGGTTTGCGGCTGGTTGATCGCGGCATTCGGGTGGATGGGCGACAATGATTTGAGGAACACGGCAATCGCCTGCAGATCGCCGTCATTCAGGTGCTGCGTGCTGTCGTGGATCACATCGGTCATGCTGCCGACAATGGTGAAGTTGGCGGTGCGCCCGGTTTTGAGCAGTTGCACCAGTTCGGCTGGGGTCCAGCGGCCCAGACCGTCGGACTGGTCGCCGCGCAGATTGGCCGCGTACCAGTTGTCGATGCGCGCGCCAGAGAGATACAGGCTGCCATCCGCCCCGCCGGGCGCCAGAGCTTTTTCTTGCAGAAACGGGCCGCGCGGGGTATGGCAGGCGCCGCAATGCCCCAGTCCTTCAACGAGATAAGCGCCGCGGTTCCATTGCGCGGTCTGCTTGGGGTCGGGTTTGTAAACGCCGTCGCGGGCGAACATCCAGTCCCACACCGCCAGCGGCCAGCGCATGTTCAGCGGCCAGGGAATGTCTTCGGGCTTGTTGGCCTGCGCCACCGGCTGCACGCCGTGCATGAAATAGGCGTAGAGCGCGCGCATGTCCTGCGGTTCGATGCGGGCATACGAAGGGTAAGGCATGGCCGGGTAGAGGTAGCCCAGGCGCGGCGACTTGCCGTGGCGCACGGCTTCGTCGAATTGCGCGAAGGTCCAGTTGCCGATGCCGTCCTTTTTATCCGGCGTGATGTTGGGCGAGTAAACCTTGCCGATGCCCATGGGCAGATTCATCGGCAGGCCGCCGGCAAAGGGCTTGCCTTTCGGCGCGGTGTGGCAGGCGATGCAATCGCCGGCGCGGGCCAGATAGGCGCCGCGCATCACTTCGGGGTCGTTCGGGGTGGGCTGCGCGGCAAATGCAGCTTGGGCCTGCAGGCCGAGCACGCAGCCCGCAAGCAGGGTCAAAAGGGGTAAACGCATTGAGAGTCTCCTGGTTGGAATGGGGGCGGTGCGAATCGCATCTCTTTTTTCTGTTGCACTGCAGTATGGTTCAACAATCGCCTCAGTGCAAACCCGTAGCATCCGATTCCCGGTAGTTTGCACACCAACGGTTGCGGCTGTAGCAGGTGGGTACAGCGGGATGACGCAAAATTGCCGTTCTTACTCCAACGTCACAATTCCAAAAAGAGCCCGCCATGAATGATTCCCAGGTCCACGTCGTCTCGCATCCGCTGGTGCAGCACAAGCTCACGCTGGCGCGCAGCCAGGACACCACCACCGACAACTTCCGCCGCCTGGTGCGCGAAATCGCCGCCATGCTGGCGTATGAAGCCACCCGCGATCTGCCCACGGAATTGGTCGAGGTGACCACGCCGGTGGCGCAGTGCCGTATGCCCATCCTCGCGGGCAAGAAGCTGTGTCTGGTGTCCATCCTGCGGGCGGGCAACGGCATGCTCGACGGCATGATCGACCTGCTGCCCAACGCCCGCGTCGGCCACATCGGCCTGTACCGCGACCCGGCCACGCTGGAGCCGGTGGAGTATTACTTCAAGGTGCCCGAAGACATGGCCGAACGCCTGGTGATCGTGGTCGATCCCATGCTCGCCACCGGCAACTCGGCCGCCGCCGCGCTCACCCATCTCAAGCGCGCCGGAGCGACGTCGCTCAAGCTGGTGAACCTGCTGGCCGCGCCCGAAGGGGTGCGCACCGTGCGCGCCGCCCACCCGGACGTGCCCATCACCCTGGCCGCCATCGACGAGCGGCTCAACGATCACGGCTACATCGTGCCGGGTCTGGGCGACGCGGGCGACCGCATTTTCGGCACCAAGTAAAAACCGGGGCAGCGGTCGGCATACGCCGGAGCTCAAGCCCGATCCCACCCACTCTCAATCCAAGGCGGAGCGCAATATGGCCGATGGCTACTTTCCTAAATGGCAACTCAAGACCAGCGGGGTGATCGCCCCGGATGAACGCCTGCCCGGGCCGCAGACCCTGGTGATGGGGCTGCAGCATGTGGTGGCCATGTTCGGCTCGACGGTGTTCGCGCCGCTGCTCATGGGTTTCAGTCCCAATATCGCGATTTTGATGAGCGGCATCGGCACGCTGATTTTCTTTCTGGTCGTCGGTGGCCGGGTGCCGAGTTATCTCGGCTCGTCGTTTTCGTTCATCGGCGTGGTCATCGCGGCCAGTGGCTATTCGGGCAGCGGGGCGAACCCGAATATCGGTGTCGCGCTGGGCGGCATCATCGCCTGCGGCGTGGTGTATGCGGTGATCGGCCTCATTGTCATGGGCGTGGGGGTGAAATGGATCGAGCGGCTCATGCCGCCAGTGGTGACCGGCTCGGTGGTCGCGGTGATCGGGCTGAATCTGGCGCCCATCGCCATCAAGAGTCACGGCGCGAGCAACTTCGACGACTGGATGGCGCTGATCTCCTTCGTCAGCATCGGCCTGGTGGCGGTTTACACCCGCGGCATGGTGCAGCGGCTGCTCATTCTGGTGGGTTTGTTGATCGCCAGCGTGATTTACGCCGTGCTCACCAATGGCCTGGGACTGGGCACGCCGATGGACTTCTCCGGCTTGACCAACGCGGCCTGGTTCGGCATGCCGACGTTCGCTACGCCCGAGTTTCAGCCCAAGGCGATGACGCTGATCGTGCCCGTCGTGGTTATTCTGGTGGCGGAGAACCTGGGCCACATCAAGGCCGTCACCGCCATGACCGGCCGCAATCTCGATCGCTACATGGGCCGCGCCTTTCTCGGCGACGGCCTGGCCACCATCGTCTCTGGCTCGGCCGGGGGCACGGGGGTGACGACCTATGCCGAGAACATTGGCGTGATGGCCGCGACCAAGATCTACTCCACGCTGATTTTCGCCACCGCCGCGGTGATTGCCATTGTGTTCGGCTTCAGCCCCAAATTCGGCGCGCTCATTCACCTCATTCCGCCGCCGGTGCTGCGCGGCGTGGCCATTGTCATTTTCGGACTGATCGCGGTTTCCGGCGCGCGCATCTGGGTGGACAACAAGGTGGATTTCTCCGACAGCCGCAACCTCATCATCGTGGCTATCACCCTGATGCTGGGCACGGCAGACTTCACCCTCAAGTTCGGCGACTTCGCACTGGGAGGCATCGGCACAGCGACCTTCGGCGCCATCCTGCTCTACGCCTTGCTGGGCCGCGGGCAGCCGAAAAACGATGAGCAGGACAAACTGATGGACGCGCTTGAATGAATTGTTGCCACTTTGACATCCATTGACCCGCAGGGCGCTGGCGCTGCGGTGCAATAGAGGTCTTTGAACAACCCGGAGGCTTCCGCATGGATATTCAGACCATCGATCAGCAGTATCAGCAATTGCAGAGCGAGGCGCAGCAGGTCGGGCAGCAGTTGCAGGCGCTGGCCGCCAAGCTGCAGACGGCGGCCCAGGGCGGCAACCAGGACGCACGCGAATGGTTGCTCGATCTGCGCGAAGTTGCGCTGGGCGTGCAGGCCGAGCAGCAACAGATGGGGCAAGTGCTGCAGGCCATCCACGGCATGTGGCAAAACCAGGCGCAGCAGATGCAGGCGATGCCGGCCGCCATGCAGCCGGGCTATATGCCGCAGGGCATGATGGCGCAGAACGCGGCCGTGCCCATGCAGCAGCAGGGCGGCGGCATCATGGGTGCGCTCGACGGTTTTCTCAACTCCGGCTTTGGGCGCGCGATGGAAATGGGCGCGGGTATGGGGCTGGGCGACGATCTGATCAATAAGATTTTCTGAGCGACCCAGACAGAACGCTCAAACCAGCCCGTCGAACAGCAGCACGTCCACCAAATCGCCAGCCTGTGCGGTGCTCTGCTCATGGTGCAGCACGATCAGACCGTGCGCTTGCGACATGGAGCTGAGCACGCCCGATCCCTGATTGCCGATGGCGCTCACCTGCCAGCGACCATCGGGCAGAGGGGTGAGCAGGCCGCGCTGGTATTCGGTGCGGCCGGGTTTTTTGCGCAGGGTTTGCGCGCTGACGGCGCGCAGCATCGGCTGCGGCTGCGGGCTGGCGCCCATGCAGTGCAGCAGGGCAGGGCGGACGAAAGCGTAGAACGTCACCATCACCGCCACCGGATTGCCCGGCAAGCCGAACAGCCAGGCGCTGTGCGCACCCGCGCGCAACTGGCCGAAAGCCAGCGGACGGCCCGGCCGCATGGCGATGCGCCAGAACACCACTTCGCCCATATTCGCCAGGGTGCTGCGCAGGTAGTCGGCCTCACCCACGCTGACGCCGCCGGAGGTGATGACCACGTCGGCGCATTCGGTCGCGGTGCGCAGCGTGGCCTCTACCGCCTGCGGGTTGTCTGCCACCACGCCGAGGTCGATGACTTCGCAGCCCAGACGCTCCAGCATGCCCCATAAGGTGTAGCGGTTGCTGTCATAAACGCAGCCGGGATCGAGCGGCTGGCCGACCGAGCGCAACTCGTCCCCGCTGGAGAAGAAGGCCACGCGCAGCTTGCGGCGCACCGAGACTTCGGCCATGCCCAGCGAGGCCATCAGACCCAGATCGGCCGGGCGCAGCACCTTGCCTGCGGGCAGGGCCGCTTTGCCGCGCGCCAGGTCTTCACCGCGCAGGCGGCGGTTGTCGCCGGGGCGCACCAGACCGGGCGGGATGATGACCTGATCGCCTTCGATGCGGCAAAACTCCTGCGGCACCACGGTGTCGCAGCCTGCGGGCATCACCGCGCCGGTCATGATGCGCACGGCGCTGCCCGCGGGCGCTTCGCCGCTGAAGGCATGACCGGCGAGCCCGCGTCCGGCGATCGAAAGCACGGTGTCGCCTTGCGCTGCGAGATCGGCGCCGCGCAGGGCGTAGCCGTCCATCGCCGAGTTGTCGTGGGCGGGCACGTCGATGGGCGAAATGATGTCCTGCGCCAGCACCCGGCCGAGGGCCGCGCGCACCGCCAGGCGCTCGGTGGCCTGTACCGGCTGCATGCTGGCCTGAATGACCGCCAGCGCCGCGTCCACCCGAAGGGCGTTGGGGTCGTAGCCGCTGACGCAGGAGATGATGTGCTGCAGATCGAATGAAGGGGTCATGGTGAAACGTCGGCGTCCAGCCGCTGCAGGTCGTCCGGGGTGTTGATGTTTTCGAAGGCTCGGGTGTCGTCGAAATCGACGATGGCCGTGGGGTGCTGCGCGGTCCAATGCTCGATCTTGCGCTCGCCGGATTGAAGGAAGGCGCCCAGATCGTCGCGCAGACTGGCCTCCATCAGGCAGAACACGGGCTGCAGCCGCCCTCCCGCGCGGGGCAGCGCGATGCGCGCAGAAGACTCTATCAGCGCGGTGCCCAGACGCGCGGCCAGATCGGTGGGCAACAGCGGCGAATCGCAGGGGGCGGTGAGCAGATAAGGCGTGGTGCACGCTTGCAACCCGGCAAGAAAGCCGGCCAGCGGCCCCGAAAATTCGTCCGGCGCGGCATCAGTCAACACCGGCAGGCCCCAGCCGCGATAGACCTCGAGGTGGCGGTTGGCGTTGAGCAACACCGTGCCCACCTGGGGCCTGAGCCGCTGCAACACTTGCCGTGCCAGCGGCTGGCCGCGCCAGGGCTGAAGGCCTTTGTCCACCCCGCCCATGCGGCTGCCGCGGCCCCCGGCGAGAATCAGACCGGTGATGTCGGCGACGGCGATGGCGTGCGACATCTCAAAACCTCTCGCGCTCGCCCGGTTCGCGCACCTGTTGTGTGGCGTAAGAGGCGTCGGCCCAGCGCACCGGGCCTTTCATGATGGACACCACCAGGCAGCCGATGCCCACGGTGAACACCAGCGTGGCGTCGAACAGGCTCATGCCGATGCAAAAAATATCGATCAGATCGCGGGTGGGCTGCGGGTCGCCGTTCACCAGACCGGGCTGATAGCCGGTCTTGATCCACGCGCCAATGATCCAGGGCGGAATCACGCCGATGACGTAGGCCGGAATCAGCCAGCGGGTGAGCACCCGCTCAAGGCCGGGTGCGCCGAGCGGGGTGCGGGCAGGAGTGACGGGGCTTGCAGGCATGCCCCGGATGCTACAGCCGCGCGCCGCCGGGCGTGTGGTGTTGATGCTCGAAACGCTGCTGGCAGGCGGTGCAACGCAGCACGGTGGGCTCGGCCAGCAGCCGGGCGGGCTCGATGTCCGCGCCGCAGTCGATGCAGATGCCGAAGTCGGGCGTATCCAGACGCTGTAGCGCGCTGTCGATGGCGGCAAGCTCGATGGCGTCGCGCGCGGTCGAGGCGATTTCCACCGCGTCCATCGATTCGACCACGGCCTCATCGTCGGTTTCGCCGCGGTGGCTGCGCACCGCGAGCGTGCCCTCGTCGCTGATGGACTCGTCCCTCAGGTCGGCCAGCATCTGGACGCGGCGTTGCTGCAGTTTGTCGCGCAGGGTATTGCGCAGGTCAGTGGCGAGGCTCATGTCGTTCTCCTTGTTGTGCTGATGCAGCTGATGATGCGCTTATTTTGGAAGGTCGGAGCGGGCACCGGCTTGCGTTGGCGCAACACATCATTCACTGTGCATGAATTGCCGCAGACGGAAACCGAGCAGTCGCAGCGTAGCGAAATACAGCACGGCGGCCACGGCCAGCAGGCCCAGCCCCATGCCCAGCCGCAGCAGGTCGCCATGCGCCCGGTCCCACGGCAGGGAGATGGCGCCCCACAACATCACCCCGCCCAGCGGCAGTTGTGCCAGAGCCACCTTGAGCGCATACCGCCCCCAGCCCGGTTGCGGCTGAAACATGCCGCGGCGGCGCAACCCGCGAAACAGCAGGCTGGCATTGAGCAGCGCGCCCACGGAGATGGCCAGCGCTAGTCCAGCATGCCCCAGCCACGGCACGAACAGCAGGTTCATCAGCTGGGTGCACACCAGCACCACCAGGGCGATTTTCACCGGGGTGCGCAAGTCTTGCCGGGCATAGAAGCCGGGGGCGAGAATCTTGACACCAATCAGCGCAATCAGGCCGATGCCATAAGCCCGCAGTGCGCTCGTCGTGGCCAGCACATCCGCATGGTCGAAGCGGCCGTAATTGTAAAGCATCGATACCAGCGGCTGGGCGAAGATCAGCAGCGCGATGGCGCTGGGCAGCGCCAGTACCAGGGTGAGGCGCAGCCCCCAGTCGAGCAGGGTGCTGTACTTAGCCACGTCTTGCGTGGCGCTGGCGCGCGACAGGCTGGGCAACAGCACCGAGCCCAGCGCCACGCCGAGAATGGCGGTGGGGAATTCCATCAGCCGGTCTGCATACGCCAGCCAGGACACGCTGCCCGCTTGCAGGTGCGACGCGATCTGCGTGTTGATGACAATGGACACCTGCGCCACCGAAACCGACAGGCTCGCGGGCAGCATCTGTTTGACCACGCGGTGCACGCCCTCAGAGCGCCAGGCCTTGAGAAAGCTCAGCCGAAAGCGTGGCACCACGGCGTACTTGCGCAGCGCCGGCCATTGCACCGCCAACTGCGCCACCCCGCCGATCATCACCCCGATCGCCAGGGCGAAAATGGGCGGATGCACCAGTTTGTGCAACGCCACTGCGGCGCCGATGATCGCCAAGTTGAGCAGCGCCGGGGTGACCGCGGGCACCGCGAAGTGCTTCCAAGTATTGAGAATGCCTGCGCTGAGCGCCACTAGCGAAATCAGCCCTGCGTAGGGAAACATCAGCCGTGTCATCCAGACGGCCGCGTCAAACGCTTCGGGATGCAGGCCCGCCGCTGTGAGCCACACCAGCACGGGCGCCAGCAGTACGCCGGTCAGACTGATGCCCGCGAGTATCCACAACAGCGCGGTGGACACCTGATCGATCAGCTCCTGCGTCTGCTCTTCCGTCTGGGTCTGCCGCGTCTGCGACAACAGCGGCACGAAAGCCTGCGAAAACGCGCCCTCGGCAAACATGCGGCGCAGCAGATTGGGCAGGCGAAACGCCACGTTGAACGCGTCCGTCCAGGCGCTGGCGCCGAAATAAGTCGCCACCATGATTTCCCGCACCAGGCCGGTGATGCGCGAGGTCAGGGTGAGAAGCGAGATGGTGGAGGCGGCCTTGAGCAGATTCACCGGGCAGCATTATAGGAATTCGCAGGCCTCGGCCTCGAAGAGGCTGGCGCCCCGCTATTTTTTGTCTATAATGGCCGGTTTCCCGAGCAGGCAATACAGAAGGATTTCAACTATGGCAACCAAAGCCGCAGCCAAAAAGAAGAGCGTTCGCACCCCGTCGGGTCGCAAACGCGCGCGTCAATCCGTCAAGGCCAACGCCGCCAACACCGCGCTGCGTTCGCGTTTTCGCACGGCTGTGAAGTCGGTTCGCAAGGCCATCGCCGCTGGCGATCACGCCAAGGCGATGGAAGTGTTCAAGGCCAACGCTCCGGTGCTGGACTCGATCGCCGACAAAAAGATTTTCCACAAGAACACCGCAGCGCGTCACAAGAGCCGCCTGAACGCGGCGATCAAGGCGCTGGCCTCCTCTGCCGCTACCGGCGCCGCGGCCTGATTTGCTTTGCCTGCTCTGGTCGGCCTCTGGGTTGACCAAAAGATTGACCACAAAAAAGCCCGCATCTGCGGGCTTTTTTGTGTGCGCCTATGTCTTCAAGTCAGCGCGGGGGCGGGAAGTTCTCAAGCGGTTTGGAACACGCGCTGCAGCGTTTCGCGCGCCGTTTGCAGGTCTTCTACCTCGGCATCCATTTCAGCGTCAATTGCGGCGGCTTGCGTCAGGCAGGCTTCAACCACATCGAGCTGGTTGTCGCGGGCGAAGTTGAGCAGGAAATCAAACGCCATGGGCTCGATATCACGCAGCGACTCGCTCACCACCAAGCAACGCACGCCGTCCACCAAGGTGGGCACGCAATAGGGCGAGTAACCGAGGTGGGCTTCTTTGCGGCACAGACCGACGGGACGGAAGCGGGCCATCAGGCCTGCCAGGCGTTCTGCCCAGTCGCTCGGGCGGAAGGTGCGTCCCTCGGTGGTGACGCCGCGAATGAAAATTTCTCTGGGTTTGACCAGTTCTAGGGAGTGTGGAAAGGCGCTCATGGCTGTGAATCCTTGAAGAGGCAGTTTTGCTGCGGTGCCGCAATTATGCTGCAACGCAGTATTACCGGGTAAACCCGAACGGTGATTCTGTGTTGCAGTTGCAACAAATGCTCCGGCCTGCCTGAGTTCAGCTGTCATGCGCCGCTCTCTATAATTTCACTTTGCCCCCGGAGGCGCAGTGCTTTTTTATGCCTTGCCCGCCGGGTTTGCTTTTTTTGCAAAGGACAAATGACCATGCCTTCTCATGTGATGAACACCTACGCGCGGCTCCCCATTGCCCTGGCGCATGGCGAGGGGGCGTGGATGTGGGATACGCAGGGCAAACGCTATCTGGACGCGTTGTCGGGCATCGCGGTCAACACGCTGGGTCATGCGCATCCGAGGCTGGTCGCAGCGCTCACCGATCAGGTGGGCAAGCTGATCCACACCTCCAATCTGTACCAGATTCCCTTGCAGGAGCAGTTGGCCGACCGTTTGTGCGCCTTGGGCGGCATGGACACGGCGTTTTTCTGCAACTCGGGGCTGGAAGCCAACGAAGCGGCGATCAAGCTGGCGCGTTTGCACGGTCACAACAAAGGGATCGACCGCCCGGAAATCGTGGTGTTCGAGCGGGCGTTTCATGGGCGCTCGCTGGCTACGCTCTCGGCCACCGGCAATCCCAAGGTGCAAAAGGGCTTCGAACCGCTGGTCGAAGGTTTCGTGCGCGTGCCGCTGAACGACGCCTCGGCGTTGCAGAGGGTGGCCGAGACGCATCCCAATGTCGTGGCGGTATTCATTGAGGCGATTCAGGGCGAGGGCGGCATTCAACCGGCGCATGCTGATTTCTTGCGCGCTGCGCGCACGCTGTGCGATCGTCACGGCTGGCTGCTGATGATCGACGAAGTGCAATGCGGCACGGGGCGGACCGGCAAATGGTTCGCCCATCAGTGGGCCGGGGTGAGCCCCGACGTGATCGCCATGGCCAAAGGGCTGGCTTCGGGCGTGCCCATCGGCGCCATTCTGGCGCGCGGGGCGGCCGCGACCACTTTCGGCCCCGGACAGCATGGCACCACGTTTGGCGGCAATCCGCTGGCCTGCCGTGCCGCGCTGGAAACCCTCGCCGTGATCGAAGACGATGGCCTTTTGGCCAACACGCAGGCGCGCGGTGAGCAGATTCAGCATGCGCTGCGTCATGCGTTTGCCGGCCATGCTGGCGTGGTGGAAGTGCGCGGTCAGGGCTTGATGATCGGCATCGAGCTCGACCGGCCGGCCGGTGCGCTGGTGGGGCAGATGCTGGAGCGCGGGGTGTTGCTCAACGTCACGCAGGAGCGGGTTATCCGCCTGTTGCCACCGCTGATCTTCACCCAGGAGCAAGCCGATGCGCTGGTGCAGGCGCTGGTTCCCGCGGTGCTTGATTTTTTGCAGGACGCGCCCGCGAAATAAGACACACAAAAGACATCCAAGGAGGCTGTGATGAAAACCACGCTGCGGCACTATCTGCAATTTTCCGACCTGAACCGCGAGGAGTACGAATACGTTTTCGCCCGCGCCGCGCTGATCAAGGCCAAGTTCAAGCGCTACGAGCCGCACCAGCCCTTGGTCGATCGCACCCTGGCGATGATTTTCGAGAAGCACTCCACCCGCACCCGGCTGAGCTTCGAGGCCGGCATGCACCAGCTCGGCGGCGCGGCCATCTACATCAATACCCGCGATAGTCAGTTGGGCCGTGGTGAGCCCATCGAAGATGCGGCGCAGGTGTTTTCGCGCATGGTCGATCTGGTGATGATTCGCACCTATGGTCAGGAGATCGTCGAGCGTTTCGCCGCGTATTCGCGCGTGCCGGTGATCAACGGCCTGACCAACGAGTTTCATCCCTGCCAGATCCTCGCCGATGTCATGACCTATATCGAGCATCGCGGCCCGATCCAGGGCAAGACCGTGGCCTGGATCGGCGACGCCAACAATATGTTCTACACCTGGCTGCAGGCCGCGGAGGTGCTCGGTTTCACCCTGCACTTCGCCGGGCCGAAAGGCTATGGCGTCGAGAAGAACCGCCCGGGCTACCCCCTGAGCGCGGCGCAGATCGCGCACCTGCGCGAGTTCGACGATCCGCGGCAAGCCTGCGAGGGCGCGCACCTCATCACTACCGATGTGTGGACGAGCATGGGCTATGAGGCGGAAAAACTGGCGCGCGAGCAGGCGTTCAAGGGCTTCATGGTGGATGGCGAGATGATGGCCCGCGCCCATCCCGATGCGCTGTTCATGCACTGCCTGCCGGCGCACCGCGGCGAGGAAGTGGCGGCCGAAGTCATCGACGGGCCGCAGAGCGTGGTGTGGGACGAGGCGGAAAATCGCCTGCACGGCCAGAAGGCGCTGATGGAATTCCTGCTTTTGGGGCGCCTGGATTGACACTGTTCTCCTAGGCGAGGTCGGGTGGCCGTAACGCCCGCCCTAAGTCGCATTTAAGTCGGCCTGAGCAAAATCTTGTTGCGATGCATCGTCAGGCGATGCATCGTTCGGGAGTTCAGGCATGGCGTTCACACAACAAAATTCTTCTGCGCCGCAGCACGGCCATGGCGTTCCTCACGTCAGGCTGCCGCTTGTTCAGGCCGACGCCGAGAAGGCTGGGCCGCCGGGTGTGGCCGATCAGGCCGCGATGCGGGCGCTGCGTTGGCTGCGCCTCGTGTTCGGGGTGTGCTTCGCCATCAACCTCGGGCTGCACTTGCACCCGCAATACGCCGCACAGTTTGCGCGTCAGGCTGCTGATGTGGCGGCTCAGCCGCACTGGCTTGCCATGTGGGACGGTGCGGTTTGGCGCGTTTTGTCTGCTGCCGGGGTGAGCAAGGGCTTGGCGCTGCTGTTTGGTGTCGAGGCTCTGCTCACCGTTGGGCTGTTGACGGGCTGGGGATTTCCGGCGATGGGATGGCTGGGGCTGGCCTACGAACTGCTGGTGTGGAGCGCGCTCGGCGGCGGCGCTGGCACGGTGGCCCTGGTCTATGCGCTGGGTTTTGCGCTATTGCTGTTGCTGCGGGCATGGCAGGGTTCGGCGTGGTCTGACGCGGCGCTGCGCAGGCCCGGTCTGTCGCAGATGCGCTGGGCCTTCTGGCTGGTCGGACTGCTTTGGATTGCGATCGTCTGGACGGTCTGGCAGCCGGGCCTCGGGCTGCGCCTGTCGGACGCTTTGATTCAGGCGCAGGCCTACGCGCCAAACGGGCAGGCGGAGTGGATTGCGGCCTGGGCCGGTCTCGCACAAGCGCTCGGCATGGGTGCGTTCGCCGTGCTGATCGCGCTGGTCGACACCTTGATCGCTGCGGGTTTGCTGCTGGCGCCGTGGCTGCCGCGCCGGTTGCGCCGCTGGCTGCTGTGGAGCGGGCTGATTTTCAGCCTGCTGGCCTGGAGCCTGAGCGGAGCGCTGGGTATTTTTCCCCGCAGTCAGGCAGACACGCTGAGTGCCGCGGCGATAGGGGCGTGGCTTTTCGGGCTTCTTTTGGCGGCGCACCCTTGGCTCGACGCGACGCCTACTGGGGTTGCGACTGCGCCACCTGAAATGCGCCGGGATGGCGATGCGGCCTGATCAGAACGAGGGCGAATCCGGGCGGCTGTGGCCGCATTTCCAGCACTGGGCGAATTGCGGGCCGTGACGTTCGCCGCAGTCGGGGCAGGTCCACAACGCGCCGCGCAGGGGGGTGCGCAATTCCTGCAGCAACTGTTTGGCGCGCGCCAGATCGCCGTCGTCGAGCACCCAGACTGCTGGGTTGCATTGATCGGGCGGAATCTCGCCCGCGATGCTGGTGAGGTAGCGCGAGAACACTTCGGCGCGCAGGCCTGCGGCGTTGAGCGCATCGGCCCAAAGCGTGGCGATGACCAGATTGGGCGCGATGTCCACCCGCTTCATCGCGGTGTAGCCGAGGTGAGTTCGGCATAGAGCGTGCGGTAGAGCGCCAGCCGCGCCGCAGAGATGGCCTGTGGGTCGGTGGTGAACACGCAGCCCGGTTCGTCGCGATGGGTGCAGTTCTGAAAACGGCACTGCCCGTTGCGCGCGCGGATTTCTGGAAAGCCGTGCTGCAACTGCGACACCGAGAGATGATGCAGACCGAAGGATTGAAAGCCCGGCGAATCCATCAGCACGCTTCCCGGCGGAAAGCCGGGTAGGTCGTATAGCCGTGTCGCGGTCGTGGTGTGCTTGCCGGCTGACAATGCCTCGGAAATTTCCCGCGTAGGCGCCTGCGCCTGCGGCGCCAGCAGATTCGTCAGGCTGGACTTGCCCACGCCGGAGGCGCCCAGCAGCAGCGTGGTCTGGCCGCTGAGCCGGGGAGTCAGCGCTGCCAGCGCGGCTTGCGGCTCGGTGCGCACCGAGAGTTCGAGCACTTCATAGCCCAAATCGCGATACAGTCGCATTTCGGCCCGCGCGGCGGCGGCTTGCGGCAGGTCGCATTTGTTCAGCAGCAGGGTTGAGGGAATGTCGGCCGCGTCTGCCGCGATGAGCGCGCGGCCGATCAGGCCGTGCTGGATGCCGGGATAGGTGGCGGTGACCAGCATCACGCGGTCGAGGTTGGCAGCAAACATCTTGCTGCGCCAGAGATCTTCGCGCCACAGTGCATTGCGGCGCGCATGCACCTGTTCGATGGCCAGCGGCGCATCACCCGGGGCGAGGGTGACACGGTCGCCGCAGACCACCTCGGCGCGCTTGCCGCGGGGCACGCAGGCGAGCACCGTGCCATCGTCAAGCTGCGCCAGATAGTGCCGCCCAAATGCGCCGACGATGCGTGCGGTCAAACCGTGGGAGGTGGACGGTGCGGATTTGGTGCTGCGCTTGCCCTTGGGGCGTTGGGGGTTGTGGCGCTCTAGGTCGTCCATGCCGGCCGTTTAGCGGTTTAGCGCGCGGCGCCCTGGGCAAACATCGCGTCGGCTTTGGCCGCGCAGATGAAGTCGTTTCGGGTAATACCGCCGGCCGAATGGGTGTTGAATGCCACGCTGCAGCGGTTGTATTGCACCAGCAAGTCGGGGTGATGGTCTTCGCGATGCACCACCCACGCCAGCGCATTCACGAAGGCCAGGGTCTGGTAGTAGTTGCCGAAGGCGTAGGTCTTGCGGATGCTGCCGTCTTCAAACTGCCAGCCGTCCAGCAGTTGCAGGTAGGGCGTCATGGCCGCGGCGTCCAGGCGCTGGCTGGCGTCTAGCGGCATGCAGTGGCTGTCGAGCAAATCCTGGAGTGTCATGGCTGTTCAGGCTGTCGCCGGAGTGTGGGCCGAAGAAGGCGCGATGGATGAGGGCAATGCGCCCAGCCGTTCCAGTCGCTGCAGGGCGGGCGGGTGGCTGTAATAAAAGCGCACATAGACGGGGTCGGGCGTGAGCGTGCTGGCATTGTCGCGGTAGAGGGTGACGAGGGCTTCGCCTAGCGCGCGGGCGTCGCTGTGCTGGGCCGCGTAGGCGTCGGCCTCGAATTCATGTTTGCGCGAAGTGGCCGCACCCAGTGGGCTGAAAAACACCGCAAACACCGGCAGCGCCAGACTGAACAGAATGAGCGCGAGCGCATGGTTGGGGGCGAACAGATTGGGCATGACGCCCAGGCCGACGTAGAACCACACTTGGTTGGACAGCCAGCCCAGGAGCGCAAAGCCCGCCAGACTGACGCCGAACATCACCCCCATGCGCTTGAGAATGTGATGGCGCTTGTAGTGCCCGACCTCGTGCGCCAGTACGCCTTCGATCTGCGCCGGGCTAAGCTGGCCGAGCAGGGTGTCGAACAGCACCACGCGCCGCGCCGCGCCCATGCCGGTGAAGTAGGCGTTGGCGTGCGCGCTGCGACGCGAACCGTCCATGACGAACAGGCCGGATAGCGCAAAGTCACAACGCTGCATGAGCGCCTGCGCGCGGGTTTTCACCTCGCCGTCGGGCAGCGGCTGAAACTTGTTGAACAACGGGGCGATCACTAGCGGATACGCCACCATCATCAGCAGGCTGAAAGCCGTAAGCCCCGCCCAGGCCCACAGCCACCACCAACCCCCGGCCACCTGCATGATCCAGAGCACCAGCAGGGCCAGCGGCAGCATGAGTACCGCGCCGACCAGCGCGTTTTTGAGCAGATCGACCACGAACATGCGCGGGGTGAGCCGGTTGAAACCGAAGCGCGATTCCAGCCCGAAAGTACGCGCCACTTCCCAGGGCAGATCGAGCAGCGAACCGATCACGGCGAAGGCCGCCAGCAGCGCAAGCTGGCCGCCCAAGGCGGTGCCGAAAGTGGCGCTCACCCAGCCGTTGAGCAACTGCAGCCCGCCTTCGAGCGTCCACACCAGCACGATCATGGCGGAGAACAGCGTCGTCCACAGACCAAAGCGCAGTTTCGCCACGGTGTAGTCAGCGGCCTTCTGGTGGGCTTCGAGCGAAATGCTGGCGCGGAATGGCGCGGGCACGGCATCACGGTGCGCGAGCACATGGCGCTGCTGCCGCTGGGCCAGCCAGAGCTTCAGCGCCGTGCCGCCAATCAGCGCGGCGGCGAACAGCGCGCTCCAGGCGAGGGCAAGATGTTGCGGGCTCATGCGAAAATCCTTGTCAGTCTTTAGGTTCAGTCAGATTATCCCACCCGGCCTGTCCTCGCGACCCGCCGCCGCCATTCCCCTACTTGAATGCATTTCATGTCCGATTCCGCCACGTCCGCCGCTTCCATCCTCGCCTGTCACGACGACAACCTCATCTGGGTCGACATGGAGATGACGGGGCTGAATCCCGACACCGATCGCATCATCGAAGTGGCCGTGGTCGTGACCGACCCGCAACTCACCGTGCGTGTGGAAGGGCCGGTGCTGGCCATCCATCAAAGCGACGCGGTGTTGGCCGGCATGGACGCCTGGAACCAGAACACCCACGGCAAATCCGGCCTCACCGACCGGGTGCGCGCCAGCACCGTGGACGAAGCGCAGGCCAGCAAGGCGATCATCGCCTTCCTCAAAAAATACGTGCCCGCTGGCAAGTCGCCGATGTGCGGCAACACCATTTGCCAGGATCGCCGTTTCATGGCCAGGGGCATGCCCGAGCTGGAGGCCTATTTCCACTACCGCAACCTCGACGTGAGCACCCTCAAGGAACTGGCGCGGCGCTGGCGCCCCGAGCTGGTGAGCGCCTTCAAGAAGCAGCAGGCCCACACCGCGCTGGCCGACATTCAGGAATCCATCGACGAGTTGCGCCATTACCGCGAGCACTTCCTGCGCGTGCCGGTGGCGGGTATCGATCCGGAAGTGGCGGGTTGAGCCGTCCGTAGAGACTGACGAAGCCGCTCAGCGTTTACCGAGCCACTGTCGAGGATTTGCGGCTCTGGCGCGGCGACTGACCGAAATGCTGTCGATAGGCGCGGCTGAAGTGCGCAGGCTCGGTGAAGCCGCATTGATAAGCGACGGAGGCAATCGACACATGACGCGAGGCCGGGTGTTCAAGGAGCGCGCGGGCGGTCTCAAGCCTTCGGTGTTTCACCAGCCGGGAAAAGGTGATGCCGCGCAGCGATGCGAGCCGGTAGAGATATCGCTCTGAGATGCCCACAGCCCGCGCGCAGTCAGCGGGCGACAGGGCCGACGCATCGAACAAATGGGTTTCGACGTAGGACAGAACCTGCTGCCAGCGGGTGGCGTTCGGCGGGTCGGTCGGCTCGGCATTCCGCTCAATGCTGTGATAGGCCGCCGCGAACAGCCAGGGCAGCGCGAATCCCGCATACATGCTGCTGATCGAACCTTGATCTGATGCGGGCAGCAGCGTGTGCAGACCGTATGAGGCGACGACTCTTGGCCGCAGAAGCTGCCGACGATCGCTTCTGGCCTGATGCCACAGCAAGGCATCGCGCGGCATTCTCACGGCGATCAGACGGGCGGGCGTTACGAAGACGATGCGTGAGGGGTGCTGCAGGTTGCGAAACGACAGGTCGCCAGAGCGAAAGTTCAGTGCCGCGCCTTCCTGCTCGATCACACCTTCACCCTCGACGACGATATGGCTCAAGACGGTATCGCGAACATCGGCCGATAAAGCGGACAGATGCTGCGCGCTGTGCGTGATGATCTGCGGTTGCAAGGTCAGGGGCGTCATGCTCAACGCCCCTGCGAAAACCTCCTGCCCGATGTGTCCTCCCGGACCAGCGGAGGTGAGGCTGGTGTGGCCTGGTACGAACCGGCGAGACAACAACTGCTCCCAGCTTGCAGGGTTGTGGGGCATGTCGCAGTTCGAGTGATCGCGCATGTGCAGTGTCATCCTTGAAAGGGGTGCGTGGGCAACCAAGTTTAAGGGTTGGCCGTACCTACTATGCAGCGGTCAGGCCATTCCTGACGACACGCTCGAATGCTGCCTTTGGATGACGACCTATGCGCCGATGGACTCCCTTTGTCTTGCTGATGCCGTTTCAGTTCATTTTCGGGCTGATCTATTCCTGGGGAACGATTTCCCCGGCCATCCACGTCCAGAGTGGATGGCCGCAGGCCACGCTTGATCTCGCGTTCTCGCTCACCCCGCTGGGTTTGCTTCCCGCCGTCATTTTGGCGGGGCGCGCGCTTCATCGCCTGGCGCCGAAGACGCTGCTGGCGTGGGCGCTGACCTGTTTCACCGTGGGCGGGGGCATCGGCCTTCTGACGGCCTCGCCCGTGGCATTCATGCTGGGTTACAGCCTGCTGGCTCTGGGCGTCGGCGCGGGTTTGTCGACCGCCGCCTGCATCGCCCTGGTTTCGCGTCTTTACCCGCAGCGCCGCGGTTCTCTGGGTGGCGCGCTCCTGGCGCTCTATGGCATGTCGTCCGTGATCAGTGCGCCCTTGTTCGATGAGATCAACCGCCTCATAGGCTGGCGGCCCTCGCTTGCCGCGCTGCTCGCCGTGTATGCGGCCGTGGGGTGGCTCGCCTGGGCCTTTCTGCCGGAGGCGCCCGCAGCGCCGGGGCGCCAAACGGCCCCCCTGCCGCTGATGGTTCTGCTCAGACAGCGGCCCTTGCGGTGGGCGCTGGTCATTGTTCTGATGGCCACGCCGCTGGGCTCCGCCTCTTTTGCCACAATCGGGCATCTCACCAAGGCCATTGGCGTCAGTTCGGCGCTGGGTGTGTTGGCGGTGTCTCTGATGGCCTTGGGCAACGGAGTGGGACGGCTTGGATTTGGCTTGCTGGCCGACTGGATTTCACCGCGCTTCAGTCGCGCGGCGGCGCTGGGCCTCAACGCGCTTGCCGCGCTTTTGTTGCTGGGGGTGTTGCACGGCTACGGCGTGTGGGCCTTTGTCGCTTACCCGCTGCTCATCGGCCTGGCCTTCGGCGGCATGGCGGGTAAGCTGCCTGCCTTGGCCGCGCATGTGGCTGAACACCACGGCGAGGCCGCGTTTGGCCTGCTGTTCGGCGCCTTTGCTTTCGCCAGTTTTCTCGGCCCTTTTTTGAGCGCGGGTCTTGGCATGCACTCCGCGTTGCAGGGGCTCGCCTTGTGCGCTCTCGCGGCGATGGGGCTTGGGTTGGCTGTGGCGAGGTGAATCACACCGCTTGCTTTTGCAGTAGCCGCACGTGCATCGGGCGGGTGAAGTGCGCGCCGTCGGCGCCGCAATGCGGGTCGAAGGCGGCCTTGACGCGCTGCCGCAAATCGTCGGTGATCTGATGATCGGCGAAGCTGGGGTAGAGCATGCGCTGCTCGAAAGACTCCCAGTTGGGGAAGTGCGCGGGCATGTCGAAGCGGCGCTCGGCGGTCTGCTGCCATTGCCCGGTTGACAGGGCTTGGTTGAGCGCGGCCTGCGCTGCGGCGCGCACCGGGCCTTCGTCGTTGTAGAGCTTGACGATGTCGTTGAGCGCGCCTTCATAAACCGGCTCGGAGACGCAGAGCCAGCCGCCCGGGCGCAGCACGCGCCAGGTTTCCGCCAGTGCGGTTTGCATGGCGTGCAGCGGAATGTGGTGCAGCGACTTGAGCATCAGCGCCAGATCGAAGCCGCAGTCCGCGGCCGGTATGGCCGTGGCGCTCTCCTGCACGAAGCGCAGCCGCGGCGCAAGCATTTCGGGCAGACGCGCCAGGTTCTTGGCGTGCTGCACCGCATCGACTTCCAGCGCCAGCGCTTCGCAGGCCGGGCAGCACTGCAGCAGATCGATGAGCAGCCGGGCGCTACCGCAACCCAGTTCGATGACCTTCAGGCCGTTGCCCAGCGGCACCAGTTCGGTCAGGACGTCGAGTTCGTTGTGGATCATGGGGGGCCTTGGGGGTGAGCAAGGCCGCGATTTTAGAGACGCAACGCGGCGCTTTCAGCCCGGGAGATCGTCCTCGTAAAACTCCAGTTTGCCTCGCACCCCTGCCGCACGGTCGGTTTCGATTTTGCGTAGTTCCACGCGGCGAATCTTGCCCGAGATGGTCTTGGGCAGGTCGAAGAACTCGATGCGGCGGATGCGCTTGTAGGGCGCGGCGCGTTCGCGCACGAACAGCAGAATGTCCCGGGCCAGTTCGGCGCTGGGCGTAAAGCCGACGCGGCATGACACGAAGGCCTTGGGGATGGTCAGGCGCAGCGCATCAGGGCAGGGCACCACGGCGGCCTCGGCCACGGCGGGATGTTCAATGAGCAGGCTTTCCAGCTCGAACGGGCTGATGCGGTAGTCGGAGGACTTGAACACGTCGTCGGTTCGGCCTACGAAGGTGTAATAGCCGTCGGCGTCGCGTTGCGCCACGTCGCCGGTGTGGTAGAGGCCGTCGTGCATGACCTGCGCGGTTTTCTCGGCATCGCCCGCATATTCGACGAGCAGACCGGTGGGGCGCGGCTCGGTCTCGACGCAGACTTCGCCTTCTTCCGCTGAGTTGCCGTCCACATCGACCAGGCGGATGCGGTAGCCCGGCATGGGGCGGCCCATGGCGCCGGGTTTGAGCGGCTGGCCGGGGCTGTTGCCGATGAGCGCGCAGGTTTCCGTCTGGCCGTAGCCGTCGCGGATGGTGATGCCCCAGGCGGCGCGCACCCGCTCGATCACTTCCGGGTTGAGCGGCTCACCAGCGCCCACCAGTTCGCGCAGTTTGACCGGATAGCGCTTCAAATCTTCCTGAATGAGCATGCGCCACACCGTGGGCGGCGCGCACAGGGTGGTGACGCCGCAGCGCGACAGGGTTTGCAGCGTGGCCGCGGCGTTGAAGCGGCTTTGGTTGAAGGCGAAGATCGCCGCGCCGGCGTTCCAGGGGGCGAAAAAACTGCTCCATGCGTGCTTGGCCCAGCCGGGGGAACTGATGTTCCAGTGCACATCGCCGGGCTGCAGGCCGATCCAGTACATCGTGGCCAGCGTACCCACGGGATAGCTTTGATGGGTGTGCAGCACCAGCTTGGGCTTGGAGGTGGTGCCGGAGGTGAAGTAGAGCAGCAGCGGATCGGTGGCGCGGGTGTCGGCCTCGGGCGCGAAGTCGGCGGCCGCTGTTTGCGCCCCGGCAAGCGCTGTCCACCCGATGGGCGCGCTGCCTGCGGTGAAACGGCCTTGCACCCGCGTCCAGACGGTTTGCGGCAGGTCGTGGAATTTGGCGGTGTCGGCCGGCAGGCAGATCACATGCCGCACGCCGCCGCGGACGATGCGGTCTTGGAGGTCGGTGGGGGTGAGCAGGGTGGTGGCGGGAATCATCACCGCGCCGAGTTTGATGCAGGCGAGCATGGCGTCCCACAGCTCGATGCAGTTGGGCAGCATGAGCAGCACGCGGTCGCCGCGCGCCACGCCGCCCGCGCGCAGGAAGTTGGCCATGCGCGCCGAGCGCTGCGCCATGTCGGCAAAGCTGTAGCGCGCCTCGCTGCCGTCTTCTTCCACGATCCACAGCGCAATCGCGTCATTGCCTTGGGCCATCGGATCGAAATAATCGAGCGCCCAGTTGAAGCGGTCGAGCGCGGGCCAGCGGAAATCGGCGTAGGCGCGGGCGTAATCGGTGCGATGGCGCTGCAGCAAGTCGCGTGCCTGCACGAAACTGGCATGCGCGCCGGGGTGGCTGATGGGGTGGCTGATCTGCATCGAAGTCTCCTGATGTTGTTATGCGCCCACTTTAGCCCGCACCGCTGAGGCGGGCCAGCGGGAAAGCACAGAGGTCGACAGTCAGGTCGATGTCAGTTATCCCTACTCGGGGGGCGGCTTGCGCAGCAAGCCAGGGGGCCTTGCAGCTCAGTCCGGCATGGGCTCCAGGCTGCGGGTGCAGGGGATCTGGGTGATGTCCAGCCAAGGCTGACCCGCGGGCGGCAGCTTCAATGCGCTGAGCGCGCCGCCCCACAGGCAGCCGCTGTCCAGGCATAGCGCGTTGTGTTCCCAGCGCAGGCCCAGGGTGGACCAGTGGCCGAAGGCGATGGGAGTCTGCGCGGTCTCGCGCTGCGGCAGGGCGAACCAGGGCAGGAGTTCGGAGGAGGCGCCGTTGGCGCTGGCCTGCTTGTTGTGAAAGTCCAGCCGTCCCCGATTCGGGCCGCTGGCCTGCAGAAAACGGGCGCGGGTGAGGGTGTTGACCACGATGCGCAGACGGTCGAACCCCGCCAGACTCTCGCTCCATTCGTCGGGCTGGTTGCCGAACATCACACGCAGGAAATCGACGTAATCGGGCGCGCGCAGGCGGCGTTCCACCTCGGCGGCGAGTTGCAGGGTTTTGTCGGCCGACCATTGCGGCAGCACCCCGGCGTGCACCAGCAGCCAGCCACGCTCCATCAGCGCCAGCGGGCGGCGGCGCACCCAGTCGATCAGCTCAGTGCGCCGTGGTGATTGCAGGATGTCGTCGAGCGTGTCGCTGCGGTGTGCCTTGCGCACGCCATGCGCTACGGCCAGCAGATGCAGGTCGTGATTGCCCAGCAGACATTGCGCGCTGTCGCCCAGCGCCATCAGCCGCTCCATGCTGGCGAGCGACTGCGGGCCGCGATTGACCAGATCGCCCAGCACGATGAGCCGGTCGTGCGCCGGGTCGAACTGCAGCGCGTCGAGCAGGGCGTCGAAGGCGTCGGCGCAGCCTTGCACATCGCCGATCAGGTACGTTGCCAAAGCCTCTCCCTAAAATGCGTGGTTTACCAAACGCATCATCGTAATGACGCAAGTGGACGCTTGCGCGCTTTTCTCGACAATGCATCTCACCGGAGCCCCGCATGGCGCAGCTTGATCCCACGATTTTCAAGGCCTACGACATTCGCGGCATCGTTGGCAAAACGCTGACCGAAGACGCCTGCCGCGCGATCGGCCAGGCCTTCGCCACACTGGCGCGGCGCAATGGCGAGACGGCGGTGAATATCAGCCGCGACGGGCGTCTGTCCGGCCCGGCGCTGGCGCAGGCGCTCAGCGAAGGCTTGCGCGCCGGGGGCGCGGACGTGATCGATCTGGGCATGAACGCCACGCCCATGCTGTATTACGCCTGCGCCACCACGCCGGTGGTCAGCGGCATTCAGATCACCGGCAGCCACAATCCGCCCGAGTACAACGGTCTGAAAATGGTGCTCGGCGGCAATGCCCTGTTCGGCGAGCAGATTCAGGAATTGCTGGCGCTGACCCGCAGCGAAGCCTTCGCACAAGAACAGGGCAGCGCGCGGCAGGCCTCCATCGTCGAGGACTATCTGGGCCGCATCGAAGGCGACATCAAACTGGCGCGGCCGATGAGAGTGGTGGTCGATTGCGGCAACGGCGTTTCAGGCGCTTTTGCGCCGCGCTTGCTGCGCAGCCTGGGCTGCGAGGTGGTGGAGTTGTACTGCGAAGTCGATGGCACCTTTCCCAACCATCATCCCGACCCCGCCGATCCGCGCAACCTCGAAGATCTCATCCGCACCGTGCTCGACACCGGCGCCGAACTGGGGCTGGCGTTTGATGGCGACGGCGACCGTCTCGGCGTGGTCACGCCCAGTGGGGCCGTCATCTGGCCCGATCGCCAGCTCATGCTCTACGCCGCCGATGTGCTGGAGCGCCATCCCGGCGCGCCCATTCTGTTCGACGTGAAATGCACCGCGCAGCTGCCCGCCTGGGTGCGTCGGCATGGCGGCGAGCCGGTGATGGGCCGCACCGGGCATTCGCTGGTCAAGGCCAAGATGAAAGAAATCGACGCGCCGCTGGCTGGCGAGATGAGCGGCCACATCTTTTTCAAGGATCGCTGGTACGGCTTCGACGACGCGCAGTATGGTGCGGCGCGGCTGCTGGAAATTCTTTCTCGTGCCGAGAATGCGGGGGCCGTGCTCGAAGCCCTGCCCGATTCCGTCTCCACCCCGGAGCTGAAGCTGCAGACGGCCGAGGGCGCCAACTTCACGCTGTGCGAGCGTTTGCAGCGAGAGGGCCGCTTTCCCGGCGCTTCGAATATTTCCACCATCGACGGCGTGCGTGCCGACTACGCCGATGGCTTCGGCTTGGCGCGGCCCTCCAACACGACGCCCTGCGTGGTGCTGCGATTCGAGGGCGCTGATGCAGCGGCGCTGGCGCGGATTCAGGCCGAGTTCCGCACCGCGTTGCTGGCGCTCGATGCTTCGTTGATACTGCCATTTTGACCACGGTATTGAATCCGTCCACACCGCCCTTGCGCGTGCTGATCGTCAAGACCAGCTCGATGGGCGATGTGGTGCACGCGCTGCCGGTGGTGCACGACATCCTGGCCGCGCATCCGGGGGCGAAAATCGACTGGCTGGTCGAGGAGGCCTACGCCGACATCGTGCGCGCCCATTCCGGGGTCAGGCGAGTGATTCCGCTGGCGCTGCGGCGCTGGCGCAAGCAGTTCTGGCGCCCAGAAATTCGGCAGGAATGGCGGGAGTGGAAGGCTGGTTTGCGCGCCGAGACCTATGACGCCGTGATCGATTTGCAAGGGCTGGTGAAAAGCGCCCTCATCGCCCGGCTGGCGCGCGGGCCGCTCTATGGCCTGTCGTGGGGCAACGCACGCGAGGCGCTCGCGCCCTTGTTCTACGCCCATCGTCAGAAGACCGACTTGCATCGCACCGAGGCTGCTGTGCCGCGCTACCGGGCGCTGGTCGCCTGGGCCTTGCGCTATGCCCCGCAGGGCAAGCCGCAATACGGCCTGAGCCTGCAGGCCGAGCGCCCCGCATGGCTGGCTGGCGATGCACCCTATGCCTTGCTGCTAAGCGCCACCGCCAAAGACCGCAAGCTGTGGGAGGAAGCGCGCTGGGTCGCTCTGGGTCGAGCGCTTGCGGCGCAAGGTCGGATCGGGGTGTTCGCCTGGGGCAATGCAGCCGAGCGTGCCCGCGCTGAGCGTCTGGCCGAGTCGGTGAATGCCGCAGCGTCCGACGTCACGATGACACGCGCTTGCGTTGCCCCCGCTGCCTTCGGCCTAGCCGAATGGATGCGGGTGTTGCGTGCGGCCAGCGTGGTGGTTGGAGTCGATACCGGTCTGCTCTATCTCGCTGCCGCAGTGGGCACGCCCGCGGTGGCTGTTTACACCGGCTCGTCGCCGCATAGTGTGGATTTCGAGTCGGCGGGGCCCTGGCGCAGTCTGGGTGACACCGGCCAGCAGCCTGCTGTGGACGAGGTGCTGAATGCCACGCGGGACGTGCTGGCAGCGGCTGCGAATCGCCGCTCCCCGGCATGAAACTGACCTTGCGGGTTTATGGCCTGCTCTGGCGGCTGGTTTTGCCCTTTGCCTTGCTGCGGCTATGGTGGCGCGGCCGCGCCGAGCCGCTGTATCGGCAGTATTGGGCAGAGCGGCTGGGATGGTTCAACGGCAAGTCGGCTTCTGCGACAACTGCGGGGCCGCGGATCTGGGTACATGCGGTGTCTCTGGGCGAAACCCGCGCCGCTGCGCCGCTGATCGAGGCGCTGCGCGAGAAGTTGCCGCAGATGCGGCTTTTGCTGACGCATATGACCGCCACTGGCCGCGCCGCCGGGGCTGAGCTGCTGCAGCCCGGCGATGTGCAGGTCTGGCTGCCGTATGACCTGCCGGGGCCGATGCGGCGTTTTCTGCGCCGGTTTCAGCCGCGTGCGGCGGTGCTGATGGAAACCGAGGTGTGGCCGAATCTGGCCGAGCAATGTCGCGCAGCCGGGGTGCCGGTGCTGCTGACTAATGCACGGCTGAGCGCGCGCAGTGCGAGCCGTTGGCAGCGCTGGCCGTCTTTGGCGCGCGTGGCCTGGGGCGGGTTGTTCGCTGCAGCGCAAACACCTGAAGATGCACGGCGCATTCAGGCGCTGGGAGCGGCGCAGGCGACGAGTCTGGGTAATCTGAAGTTCGACATGCGACCCGACCCCGCGCTGCTGCAACTCGGCGAGCAGTGGAAGGCGGCTGCTGCGCGCCCGGTGTTGCTGCTGGCGTCCACCCGCGAGCAGGGCGGGCAGAGCGAGGAGGCGTTGCTGCTGGCCGCGCTGCCTTTGGCGCTGGCGCAGCGGGCACTGCTGGTTTGGGTGCCGCGCCATCCGCAGCGCTTCGATGCGGTCGCGCAACTTCTCGCGGGTCAAGGCCACGCCGTGCAGCGCCGCAGCATGGGGGCGCCGACGGCCGAGACTGCCGTATGGTTGGGCGACTCACTGGGCGAGATGGCGGCTTACTACGCCATGGCCGATGCGGCGTTCATCGGCGGCAGCCTGCTGCCTTTGGGCGGGCAGAACCTGATCGAAGCCTGCGCTTGCGGCTGCCCCGTGGTGCTGGGGCCGTCGCAGTTCAACTTCGCTGCAGCGGCTCAGGCAGCGATCGACGGCGGGGCCGCACTGCGGGCGGCGGATGCGGCGCAGGTGTGGGCGGCTTTTGCGCGTTGGCTCGACGACCCGCCTTTGCGGCAACAGGCGAGCCAGAGCGCCCGCGCCTTCGCCGCGGCGCATCAGGGCGCTGCGCAGCGGCAGGCGGATTGGATCGTGGAGAACGCGGGGAAGGCGCTTTCGCAGCGCCCGCAAGCGGATCAGTAAATCGGCACCGAAGGGTCGATTTCGCGCGACCAGGCGGTCATGCCACCGTTGAGGTTGTACAACTCGCTGAAGCCGTTTTGCTCCAGAAAACGGGCGATCATCATGCTGCGGTTGCCACTGCGGCAGATGACGACCAGCGGCTTGCTCTGATCGAGCTCGTTTTGCCGCAGGGGCACGATACTCATGGGGATGTGGGTGACGGGGCAGTGCGGATGCTTGATCGCCGCCATCTGAAATTCCCAGGGCTCGCGCACGTCGAGGAATTGCCAGTCGGTGATGGGGGCGGTGGCGGCTTCGATCTTGTCGGCCAGTTCGCGCACGCTGAGTTGCTTGATCATCAGGGAGTCCTTGTTGTCAGGTTCAGAATTGGAAGCGCGAGGGCTCGGGGAAATGCTCCAGCCGCGTGGCCACGGTATCGAACAGATCGCGGGTGCGGAAGTCGGTGGCGGTGGCGCGGGTGACGATCTGCGCGCGCATCACGGGTTCGTCGCCGACGATGGCCGCCAGCCGCCCGCCCGGTTTGAGGCGTTGCAGCAGGTCTTGCGGAATTTGCGCGACCGAGCCGGAGAGCACGATCACATCGAATTCGGCGCTTTTGGCGTAGTGCGCGCCATCGGCCTGCTCGACGGTGACGTTGTTCATGCCGGCGCGCTGCAGGTTGGCGCGCGCCATGGTCACCAGTTCTTCGTGAATTTCCAGGGTCTGTACCGCAGCGGCGCGGTGGCCGAGCAGCGCGGCCATGAAGCCGCTGCCCGCGCCGATTTCGAGCACCCATTCATCCTTGCGCACCGCGAGTTCTTGCAGGATGCGCGCCTCTACCTTGGGGGCGAGCATGTTCTGGCCGCAGGGCAGGGGAATTTCGGTGTCCATGAAGGCCAGACCGCGATAGGCCGCGGGCACGAAGTCTTCGCGGCGCACGCTGCCCAGCAGTTCGAGGATGCCGGCGTCCAGCACATTCCAGGGACGGATCTGCTGCTCGATCATGTTGAAACGGGCTTGCTCGATGCTCATGGGTTCTCCGCAACGCAGGGTGAAAGTGCCACAGTTTAATTTGTCATGCAAAACCAGCGGGCGGTGCGGTGTCTGCCGAAGAGCAAATTTCGCGCCGGTTGCCGCATTGTTCCGCGCTAAGACCACCATATTCAAATCCAATTAGAAATTTATCGTAATTGACTTAAATTATCGACAAGACGTTCAGCAGGGAGAAGGTCATGTCGTATGCCTCCACACTCGATCAACGTACCGCTCAGGCCGCGCATATCGCCCTGAGCGGCGACCCAAAAGGCGCGCAGGGGCTGCGGCGAATCTTGCCTTTTATTGGCCCGGCGGTGGTGGCCTCGGTGGCGTATGTCGATCCGGGCAACTTCGCCACCAACATTCAGGCGGGCGCGCAGCATGGCTACACCCTGCTGTGGGTGGTGCTGTGGGCCAATCTGGCGGCGATTCTGGTGCAGGGTCTGTCGGCCAAGCTGGGCATCGCCACCGGACGCAATTTGCCCGAACTCATCCGCGAGCGTTTCCCGCGCAAGCTGGTGTGGTTTTACTGGGTACAGGCCGAGATCGTGGCGATGATGACCGATCTGGCGGAGTTTCTCGGCGCGGCGCTGGCGCTGCATCTGCTGTTCGGCCTGCCCATGGGGGCGTCGGTGCTGGCGGCGTTTGTCATCGTCATGAGCATTCTGACGCTGGAGCGCAAGGGCTTTCGTCCGCTAGAACTGGTGGTGGCCGCGCTGGTGGGAGTGATTGCGCTGGGCTACGGCCTGCAACTGGCGCTGAGCCATCCGGCCTTGCTGCCCATCCTCCAAGGCACGCTAAGGCCGAGTTTCGGCGGCAGCTCCGATGCGGTGTATCTGGCGGTGGGCATTCTGGGCGCCACCGTCATGCCGCACGTCATCTATCTGCATTCCAGCCTGACGCAGCGGCGCATTCAGGTGCCGGTTCAGCGCAGGGCGCTGCTGATGCGCTTCGCCTGGAAGGACGTGATGCTGGCGATGGGGCTGGCCGGTCTGATCAATATGGCCATGCTGGCGGTCGCTGCGGCCACCTTTCACCAGCAGGGCCTCGCGGCCAATGATCTGAGCGAGGCCTATCGCACTCTCACGCCGATGCTGGGCGCTGGGGCGGCCACGGTGTTCGCCTTGGCGCTGCTGGCCAGCGGCATTTCGAGCAGTGTGGTGGGCACGATGGCGGGGCAGGTGGTGATGCAGGGGCTGGTGGGTTTCACCGTGCCGCTGTGGGTGCGCCGTCTGGTCACCAGCTTGCCGGCTGTCGGGGTGGTGATGTTGGACATCGACCCGACACGCACGCTGGTGTTTTCGCAGGTGGTGCTGTCGTTTGGCATTCCCTTCGCACTCGTGCCCTTGCTGCTGTTCACCTCCAACCGGGGTTTGATGGGCGAATTGGTCAATCGGCCGACGGTGCGCTGGGTTGGCTGGGCGGTGACGGCGCTGATCATCGCACTGAATGCGCTACTGCTGTGGAAGCTGATTTGATGGTTGGCGAAGAACGAAAGAAGTGTGAGCAGGAGTAAATGCGATTGAATTACAAATAAAAGTAAATAGCATTTGCAGCATAAGCCTACGCGCCAGCGTGGGCAGATGAGAGGCAAATGCCATGACCGCAAGTTCCACCCTGCCACAGCCCGGCCCGCGGGCGCTGTCCCGACTGGTCATTTTTCTGGCCGTGCTCGGCCCGGGGCTGGTGGTCATGCTGGCCGATACCGATGTCGGCAGCGTGATTACCGCGGCGCAAAGCGGGGCGCAATGGGGCTACCAGTTGCTCAGCTTGCAGCTGGTGCTCATCCCCATTCTGTATGTGGTGCAAGAGCTCACCGTGCGGCTGGGCATTTTCACCGGCAAGGGGCATGGCGAGTTGATTCGCGAAACCTTCGGTGCGCGCTGGGCCTGGGTGTCGGTGGCGGGCCTGGCGGTGGCTTCGGTCGGGGCCATCATCACCGAGTTTTCGGGGGTGGCCGGGGTCGGGGCGCTGTTCGGCGTGCCGCGCGGCTGGAGCCTCGGCCTGGCGGCGTTCTTTCTGCTGGCGGTGGTGTGGACGGGGTCTTACCGCCGGGTGGAGCGCATTGCCATCGCGCTCGGGTTGTTCGAACTGGTGTTCGTCTGGGTGGCGTTTCGCGCGCCCATCGATGGCGCGCAGGTGTTGCAGGGGCTGGGCCATGTGCCGGTGCAGCATCCGGCGTACTGGTATTTGGTGGCGGCCAATATCGGCGCGGTCATCATGCCGTGGATGGTGTTCTATCAACAGTCCGCCGTGGCCGACAAAGGGCTCAAGCCGGAGCAATACACCGCCGCCCGCTGGGACACGGCGGTGGGCGCCGTGCTCACCCAGCTCATCATGGCGGCGGTGCTGATGGTGACCGCTGCGGTGCTATGGAGTGGGCACAGCACCGCGCCGCTCAACACCGTGGGGCAAATAGCGCAGGCGCTCACCCCGACGCTGGGCGAGACGCTGGGGCGCACCGTCTTTGGCCTGGGCATTCTGGGCGCGGCCATGGTGGCCGCCATCGTGGTGGCGCTGGCGGCGGCCTGGGGGTTTGGCGAAGTCACCGGCTACAAGCACTCGCTGGAACTGCATCCGGCACAGGCGCCGTGGTTCTACACCGTGTTCAGCGCGGGGGTGATTGGCGGGGCGCTAGTGGTGGCCTTCGTGCCCGATCTGGTCGCCCTGTCCATCGGGGTGGAAGTGATGAACGCCTTGATGCTGCCGCTGGTGCTGGGGTTCCTGGTGGCGCTGGCCACCAAGGCGTTGCCCCCGGAACATCGCCTGCGCGGCGCGTACTTCTGGGTGGTCGTCGCCGTGGTGGTGCTGACCGCTGGTTTAGGGGTGTATGGGGGGCTGAGCAGCCTGGTGTGAGCCCTTTTGACGCAAAGTTTGCGCATAATCGCAACCTTTTGTCACAAGGGTCAGCATGGACGCGCATTCCGCCATCGTGGTGGTGATTCTCGGCTTGGTCGAGGGCATCACCGAATTTCTGCCGATTTCTTCCACCGGCCACCTCATTCTCGCCGCCAGCTTGCTGGGCTGGGTGAGCGACAAGGCCAAGGTGTTTGAAATCGCGATTCAAAGCGGCGCCATTCTGGCGGTGATGTGGCATTACCGCCTGCGCATCGGCGAAGTGCTCACCGGACTGGCCGCCGCCGAACCCGCGCGGCGCAGCACCGCCTGGCGCTTTGCCATCAATGTGCTCATCGGCTTCATCCCGGCGGCCATTCTGGGCTTGCTGTTTGCCAGCGCTATCAAACGCTGGCTGTTCGCACCCGTGCCGGTGGCGCTGGCTTTTATCGTTGGCGCCTTGGTGATCTTCTGGGCTGAAGCCTGGCAGAAGCGGTCGGCGCAGCATGTGCGCATCCACCATGTCGATGACATGCGTGCGAGCGACGCGCTGAAGGTCGGCATCGCGCAGGCGTTTGCGCTCATTCCCGGCACCAGCCGCTCGGGTGCTTCGATTATTGGCGGCATGTTGTTCGGCCTCAGCCGCGCGGCCGCCACCGAGTTCTCCTTCTTCCTCGCCATTCCCACTCTGCTGGCCGCCACGGTGTACGAGCTTTACAAAAATCGCGCTCTGCTCAGCCTGAGCGATGTGCCTACCTTCGGCCTCGGCATGGCGGTGGCATTTGTCTCGGCGCTGATGGTGGTGCGCTGGTTGCTGCGCTATGTGGGCGGGCACAGCTTCGTGCCCTTCGCCTGGTACCGGGTGGTATTCGGCGCGCTGGTGCTGGTCACCGCCTGGGGCGGCTGGGTGAACTGGTCTGGATGAAGTCCGGCGGGTTCACCGGGTGGTGAACACCAGATCCCAGACGCCGTGGCCGAGATTGAGGCCGCGGCGCTCGAATTTGCTCACCGGGCGCCAGTCCGGGCGCGGGGCGTAATCGGCGGCCGTGTTGACTAGTCCCGGCTCGGCGCGCAACACCTCCAGCATGTGCTCGGCGTAGGGCTGCCAGTCGGTGGCGCAGTGCAAATAGCCGCCCGGGCGCAGACGGCTGATGGCCAGCCGCACGAATTCCGGCTGGATCAGGCGCCGCTTGTGATGCCGCTTCTTCGGCCACGGATCGGGAAAGTAGATGTGCAGTCCGTCCAGGCTGTGCGGGGCGATCATGTGCCGCAGCACCTGCACCGCGTCATGCTGCACGATGCGCAGATTGCTGAGCTTGGCGGCGTCGATGCGCTGCAGCAGCGCGCCCACGCCGGGCGGATGCACCTCCACGCCGATGAAATCTATCTCGGGCTTGGCTGCGGCGATCTGCGCCGTGGCGTCGCCCATGCCGAAGCCGATTTCGAGCACCCGCGGGGCGGCGCGGCCGAATACGGCGGACCAATCGGTGACGGCGTCGGCATAAGGCACGATCCAGCGCGGCCCCAGTTCCGCCAGTGCGCGCGTCTGCGCCTCGGTGGTGCGCCCGGCGCGCAGTACAAAGCTGCGGATGCCGCGTTGCCGCAGCGTGTCGGCATCGTCTGTTGCGGGGTTTGGGTCAGCCGTCATGGCGAAAAAAAATCCGGCTCAGGCCGGAGATGATTTGGAGCGGGTGAAGGGAATCGAACCCTCGTATGCAGCTTGGGAAGCTGCCGTTCTGCCATTGAACTACACCCGCAAAATGCAAAAATGATATGGAAAATCAGTAGGTTACACTGCTCGCAGTTGCGACGCATTGTCAGCTATTGTACATAATTGCTCCCACAATTCCCACTCAATTCCCACACGAACGAGAACCACTCGCAACAAAGCGGGGCGGATTGCCGGGGGTTGCACCCCCTATGCGGGGCGTTGCAGGGGCGCAAAAAAAATGTTTGCACGGGGACAAAAGGTATGGTATATTGAGCGTATCGCATAAGCGAAATAAGCAAGTCGGCCTCGCGCAAGCGGGGGAGAACCACCTTCAATCCCAGCAGGCGGGGAACAGACGAGGTCGGCCCCGCGTAGCGGGGGAGAACGCCAAGACAGGTCGGTGCGAGCCCGACCCCACGCCGGTCAGGCCCTCGCGGGCTTGGGAGCGCCGGCCACTCCAGCAGTCCCAGCCGCACAAGCGGCACAATGAAAGGCTGCGGCACCCCTTGGTGCCGCCCACACGCACCGCCCCGGTGCCGCCATGCCGTGAGGCAGGGCGTAGCCATTCCTGAAAATCCAACACGAAATTGCCCGGCGCTCCGCGCCGTGCCTTGGCGCATTCGCGCGCGCCTCGACCGCCGAAACCCCCTGCTGATTGCCAGATTATCGCGTTGATAATCTGGTGACCAGATAGCGCGCGGGCGGTTTGTCCCATCCACCGGCAATTATGCCACCCGGACAGACCGAGAATAAAAAATCTTAATTGCTGGCTCGGCGCCAGCACCGGGCTTTGCATCCCGGCGATAGGTGGGCTTCTCCACGAAAGGGGGCCCATAATGCAAAACCAAAACACCCATGCCGAGGGGGAAATCGGCAAAATGGCCGCGAAGCTCGCACGCCGCGCGAAGGCGCACGGCTGGTCTTTTGCCGACGCTGAAGATTATTCTCAGGATTACTACCTCGCGCGGCTTGAAAGTGGCGTTTCCATCGAAGAATTCGCAAAAACGCAGCATTTTTACCTGAGCAACCGCGTGTCGCCTGACGGCAACGCGCACAGGGTCTGCGGCGCTTCGTCGCATTATCAGGGCGCAGATGGTGAGGCCGTAGACGCTTTGGAGAATATCCAAAGCCATTACACTGAATACCCCGTCGGATTGATGACGGATTATCAGCGCCGGGTGTTTGAATATCTGGCGCAACTGGACGAAGATAAGATTATGCAGGAGCTTGGCGTTAAAATCGACCGGGCTAAGCAGATTCTCGCCCGTGCGACCGAAATTCTGGTCCGTGTCGCTGCGAATCCTGATGATTATGAAGGATTTTTCCAAAATTTGGAAATCCAGGACTTTGACGCGTGGTTCCGCGTGGTGTTCCCGCCCTCACGGGGCGGCGGAAACACGAAAAAGGGCGACGGGCCGTCGGGGCAGGGGTGGTTGTTCGGCGACCTGGAAGGGGGCGAGCAATGAGCGCCGTCGTTACGAAACTGAAAGCGCCACAGCCCATGCCTGTGATCGAGGTCAAGGCCGGGCGACTGGCGGCGATGGTCGACGAGGCGGTCGCCGCCGTCGCGCGAACCCTACGTGTATACGACAGGGGGTCAGTCCTCGTCGCACTCAACCCAAGCACAGGTGCGTGCGCAGCTCTGACCTCAGCAACCATGCGTGTTGAGATGGCTCGGTCGGCGCGATGGATGCGAAAGGTTAAGGATCTGGAGGACGGCTGGAAACTGGTGCCAGACGACCCCCCGACGGCGGTGGCGAAGGCGATGGTTGATATGGGATCGTGGGAACACATCCCAGTGTTAAAGGCTGCCGTGGATCACCAGCTTTGGGTCTCACCAGGCCGCGCCCACCCCGGCGGGTATGACAAAGAGACCTGCGTCTACTCCATAGCACACCAGCCAGCAGCATCTGCGCGGGTGGACGCAACCCGGGAGGAGGCAGAGGACGCCTTGTGCACTTTGCAAGATGCTATCCATACCTTCCCATGGGCAGACAAGTGTGATGAGGCGGCAGCACTGGCATCAATGCTTGCAGCCCTATCCAGGCCAGTGCTGAAGATCGCGCCGCTCATCTTGATCACTGCGCCTGCACCAGGCAGTGGGAAGGCCCTTCTAGGTCGTGCAATCTCTCAGTTTGCTCAGGCTGCCACGCCGCCTGCGTCGCCCCTGGCCGGGGAGGAAGAGGAAATCAAGAAAGACCTGTTCGCCCGCCTGCTGGCAGGCCAGCAGGTGATTTTCTACGACGAGGTAGAGAAGGGGCCGGGTGCGGCGTTGGACTCGATCTCCATTCGTTCCCTTGCTACTTCCGAGGTGTTTTCAACACGGCTGCTCGGCGCGAGTAAAAGTCCAGCGGTCAGCACATGTGTGACAGTCGTTATCACAGCGAACAACGCCACGCCTGCTGCTGACAGCGCGCGGCGCATGCTGGAAATCAGGCTGGACCCAAGGTGCGAGACCCCAGCGTCTCGCAGGTTCTCCGGCCCGCCGCCTGCCGAGATCGTCGCAAAGCGACGCGCCGAGATGATCCGCGCAGCGATGACTGTACAGGCGGCGTTCCTTGCGGCTGGGCGGCCCGGGCTCGACGATCTGCCGCCCTGTTCTGATTTCCATGATTGGAACCTGTGGGCGCGTGGGCCGATCGCGTGGCTAATGGGTGTCGACCCAGCCAAGCGCCTTATGGAAGCACAGCAGACAGACAGCACAGCCGGAGAAATCGCTGAGGCGCTGAACGCCATTTACCGCCGCATGTCCACGACACGCTGGAAAGTGACCGAGCTGCTCCAGCATGAAGACACCACATCGGCGCTGCGCGAGGCCATTGGCCTGCCGCCGAACCGTGAGCCTGGCTCGAAGCAGATCGGGCGCTGGCTCGTCGGCGCCCGAGACCGGATCGCGGGCGACCTGGTGCTCCGCGTCGCAAGTCGCGCAGCAGGGTCAATTACATGGAGGATTGAGAAGGCCTGATCTGCCCACCATGCCGCCCGGCATGGTGGGTTAGTGGGTTTGAGTGGGTTGTTTTAACCCCGTAAATTTTTGGAGATCCAGATTTTCCGCGTATGGAAACAAACCCACTCAAACCCACTAACCCACCATCAGACCACCACAGATGACTTTCGACCCGGCGCTATCGCGCCTGCCACCGAGGCCCCAACCGCGCCTCTCGGCGCTGCTTGGGATGGTCGGCACCAATGAGACGATTGACATGACCACATTGCAAAACCCTAACACCACAGCCCCGACAGGGGCGGGGAACACCACTGATGCCAGCCCCGACAGGGGCGGGTCGCAGCAGCGCACCCCGCGCGCCATCCTCGCCCTGCTGCTCGCGGGTGCGCTGCTGCAAAAGCGCGGCTACCGGATCGCCGTCGAATCCGGCGAGGCCTACCCCATGGCCGTGCGGCGCATGGTGCAGTCCATGCCACCAGAGCAGCGCGAAAAGCTGCGCGGCGAGGTCACGTTCCTGTTGGACACAGATTTGCGATACGGGCCGTTTGCGGCACTCTCGAAATACCAGCAGCCGCAAAGCGACTGAGCGGCGCTCAATTCTTGGCACGGCCTATCACATGGGCGGCATCCCGCCGTCACTGGAGATAGTCCATGCACACCACGATCGAAACCCAATCCCAGGCGGTCAAGCGCCTGGCCGCCGCCGTCATTCACCGTGCCGCGATGGACTTGCGTTCCGGCGACCGCCGCGAGCGGTTCGAAGCGCTGCAATTTTTCATCGACACTCGCAGCCCGCTCGACCTTTGGTGCGCGGCGCTCGACCGCGACACCCAGCGCACCCGCGCCGCCGCGCTCGCGCTGCTGCACGAAGGGGGCCTGCAGTGAGTACGCCGGTCGGCATCACCACACGAACCCAGCGCAGCCGTTTGCATTGGCTGCTCCGCGCCGCCGTGCTGGGCGCCGTCGCTGGTGCGGTGTCGCTCCCGTTTTGGAGCGGCACCGCCTTGCCGCTGTGGCGCTTCGAAGCCACCTACTGGACTTCGCCCGCGCCCTTGTCCCCCCAAAAGTGGGCGCTGCAGTCCATGGCCTGGCGCTGGGCGCTCGCCCAGCCGGTCGGCTTCACCGCGTGGCTTGCGACGCTGGCGACAGGTGCTGCAATTTCCGTGGCGGCCTATGGATGGGAAGCATGGGCGAGCCGCCCGATGGATTCGTCGAAGCAACTTGACTGCAAGGAGTAAAGAAATGATCGACCTTTTGCGTGGACATGCTGCCCGTGCGCGGGCATGGGGCTTGCGGATCGTTTTGAAGTGGGTGATCGCGCCACTGGTTTGCGGCTGGCTGGTGAGCTACGCGCTAGGCGGCGGAGCGTTTGCGTCTGCGCTCGGTGTCATGGCGGGGTTGGCGCTTTTTAGCTGGTTTGCCTGGCGCAAAGTCCAGCAATGGCGCGCACCCGCGACCGCCGGCGACGACCTGCCCAACGTGCACCAGGCGGTGGCGCTGGGCAAGGCAATGCAGCGCCCAGCGTACCGCGCCGAACCCATGATTGAGCACGCTGAGCAAAGCAAAACGATTTGGGTTGGCGCGACGTGGCGGCACACGCGGAAGGGCATCGCGCGCGACGTGCCGGTCGTGCTTACTCCCGACCAGATGCGCAAGAATCACATTGCCATTCTTGGCGCGTCGGGAACCGGCAAGACGGTCATCACCACTTCGCTGCTCGCGCAGGCGCTGCGCATGGGGGATGCGGTTGTGGTGATCGACCCGAAGTCCGACGAATTTGCCCCCGGCATCCTGACCCGCGAGGCCCGCGCACTGGGGCGGCCTACGGTGTTCGTAGACCTGCGCGCCGATGTGCCGCAGATCAATCCTTTTTTCAACGCGTCGCGCGCCGAGCTTGAAGTGCTGATGACAACAGCTTTGGGCCTGGAGCCGTCCGGGGAGCCCGGCGTGGACTTTTACAGGGGTGAAGACAGGGATGGCCTCGCGGCGCTGCTCGATGCCATTACCCCAGAGCAAACGACGCTGCGCGGCATGGTTGCGGTCGGCGCAGGCATGTCCGAAGTGACCGACCGGGCGAATCTGTGGCGCAACCTGAAAGACCTCGCGCGGCTTGAGGCTCTGGCGACCAGCCAAGGCCCCGACTTGGCGGCGGTGATCGAGCAAGGCGGTCTGATTTATATCGTGGGCTCGGTCGACGATCTGCGCGTGCAAGCGGCGCAAAAAATGGCTTTGACGAGGATCGTGCAGATCATCAAGAACCGCCCGCGCACTGGCGCGCGACACACTCACCTGTTCCTCGATGAATTTAAGTATTCGCTGGGCAACACGTCGTTGAGGGCCTTGGGCACGATCAGGGACCAGCGCGCCACGGTGCTGCTCGCCTTCCAAAGTTACGGTGATCTGCACGATTGCGCAGGGCTCCCGGCACAGGCCGTGCTCGGCGCGGCCAAGGGAAACACGCCCCTCAAACTCATCTTCCGCCTAGAAGACGACCAAACGGCGCGCGAACTGAGCAGCTTGTCCGGGCAATACGCCGTGCAGACAGAAACCACGGCGAAGACAACGAACGTGGATGGACTGGAGCAGGGCAGCTACCTCAACACCATGCGCTCGCTGGTGACCCCCGACATGCTGTCAACGGCGATGCCAAAGCCAGCGAGCAGCGCCGACGCCCCGGTGTGCTGGATTTTTGGCGACGGCGTGCCGAAGCTGATTGCCTGCGGATACATGCAACCCGGCGAGCAACCGCAGGTCACCCCAGCGCCACCGCTGCCGACCAGCAGTGCGCCTGACGCGACCAAGGCGCAAGCGCTGATCTGACGGAGCCGACAACATGCACGACGCATTGAAGATGACACCAGCGCAACGCGCCGAGCGCGCCGCCGACAAACGGCACACGCTGCTGCGTTTTTTGCGCGACGAGGTTTACACCACGGCACCGATTGCGGCGGTGTTGCTGGGGCTGTCGGAGCGTCAGACGGCGCGCACGCTGGCTGGTATGCAGCGCGCCGAGTTGCTGGCATCCAAGCGCATCACAACCGACAGCGGCTGGGCGCCGGTGCTGTGGGGCATCACGCCCCACGGCCAGGGCATGGCCTTTGACCCCAGCACCGGCGAGATTCCCGGCGAACGCACGTTTGAACCGGCGCGCGTCGCCTTGTCCACGCTAAAGCACGCGCTCGGTTTACAGCGCCTGCGCGTGCAGGCCCACGCGGCAGGCTGGACGGACTGGCAGTCAGGCGACAGGCTTGCACCGTTCGACGCTGAGGCGCGGCCTGACGCCATCTCGACAGACACCCAAGGCGTGCGCTGGTGTATCGAGTACGAGCGGACGATGAAGCGCCGTTCGAGGTACGAGCGCATCTTGTTTACAAGGCTTCGCGCGATCCGCGAAGGCAAGTATTCGCGCGTGGTGTGGGTCTGCGATGACTCTCACACGGCAAGCCTGCTGCGCGGCATGCTGACCAGCCTGCGTGAGTTCGACGTGAAGCACGCTGGGCAAAAGCAACGCGTGACCATCGACCCGGCGCGGCACCATCCCTTGCTGAGCTTTACGAGCATCGACCAGTTTCCCACCACCACCAAAGGAGTTTGACCATGGCAATCCTCAAGCAAAAAGCAAACACCCAGACCCGCCCGCTGAGCGTGCGGATCGACGTCGATTTGTTTGCACAGATCGACGCGATCAAGGCCGAAGCCAGCGCGGCGGGCTTTGAGTTCGACGCTGCAGACGTGTGCAGCAAAGCGCTCGCCGCTGCCGTCAAGGCGGCACGCGCAGAGCTTGCGGCACTGCACCCGCAACCCAGTGCAGCCCCGATGCAGCCAGCCACGCAAAATGTTTACACCGTGTAAACATTTCTGATGCACGGCCGTATATGCCGCCGTGCATGCGCCACACCACAAAAGCCCCCGGCTCCGGCCCGGGGCTTTTGTTTTGCCTGCGCCGCCTGTCTGCGCCAGCGGCTGCGGTGCGGCACCCCGCGCAGGCACCCCGCGCTGCGCGCGGGCGCAAAGGCACGCGACCACCCCCTTTCGCTGCGCTCACCCGCCCTGAACGGGCGGGCCGGGGGTTGCGGCCCTAGGGGGCCGCTCGCGCAGAAGAAAAACCGGGGCGCTTCGACCCTGACGGGGCTCGAAGCGCCGGGGCTGACGCCCCCCAACACCGTCGGCGCCTTGGGGCGCCTCGCTCCCCTGTCTCCGTCTCGCTGCCGCTCGACTCCGCCAGTGTCCGCGCCGGTGTCGGCCCCCCCCGCCCGCGTGTCGTCGGGTCGGGGTTCGGCGCGGTCATGGCGGGGCAAGGGCCATGCCGTCGCTGCGCTCCGTCATGCCCCTTGCACGCCATTCCCTTGCTCACCCCCGGCCTCGGCGGCGGCCCTGCGGGCCTTGCTCGGCCTCTCCCCTCGCACGCGGGGGCAGCGGGCTGAACGCCCTTGCCCCGCAGTGTTCGTTCGTGTCTTCGCCTCACGCCGGTCTCGCCTTTGGGCGATCCCGGCGTGTGCGCTCGCACTCACTCCCTGCGGCTCCCCTACGCAGCCCAAGGGCTGCTGCGCGCCTTCGGCTTGCCTACGCGCCAGCCCCAAGCGCCAGCCCCTCGACAGGCTCGGGGCAGGCGGCTCGGGGCCGTCGCTGCGCGGCCCTGCGGGCCTTGCCGCCGCCACCGCTACGCGGTCGCGGCAACCCCATCAGCCCGGCCTGCGGCCCGGCTGGCCGCGCTCGTTGGCGCGGCTTTGCGCGGTGGCAAGGCACCGACGCTGCCCCCAAGACTGCGCTGCGCTCGCATCGCTGCGCGTCCGCTCGAACCGCCACGCCTGCGCTCGCCTGCGGCTCGACTCCGGCTTGCGTTTCTCGACTCCCGCTTGCGCTGCTCGACTTCGCTGCGCGGCCCGTTCCGGGCCTTGCCTTTCGCTACGCTCGCCCTATCTCGGGCTCGACTGCGCTGCGCGTCGGGCTACGCCCGACTTGCCTTTTCCGCTCGCCCCTCTCTCCCAGCGATAGCGCCGCAGGCAGGCCCGGCGCTTCGCGCCAAGCCCACAAGCACCCCGCCTGCGGCGGGCGCACAAGACCATATTCCGCCCGCAAGCGGGCGATAAATACGGGCCTACGGCCCGTCAGCGCGGCTCTGTGCTGACCTGCGCGGGTCGGCTGGTTGCGGACGCTCTCCTGGGCGTCATCACCAGCCGGTCAAGTGGTCGGGGCGACCTGCTGCGCCTCTCGCGGCACGTTCGCTGCGCTCACTGCAAGCCCTGCGCGCCAGCCCCTGCGGGGGCGTTCGGGGCGCTTCGCTGGCCCCTCACTCTGGCACTTGTCCTTGCAACCGCTCGTGCCCTGCGGGCACCGGCTTGCAGGCTTGCTCAATGACCCGACCACCCGACCGACCGGCGATGCCGAAACCCCCCAGGAGAGCAAACATGTCCGCAACCACCCTCAAAACACCCCGCGCAGATCAGCCCGCCGCCTTGCAAACAATCCCCTCTCCCCTCACTCCCAGCGATGGGCGCAAGAACGAACCAAAGCTAGTTCTGATGAGCTGGGCCGAATGGGCCGCGACACCGAAGGATTACAGGCTGGAGAAGGGCACGCAGCGCTGGGTGATGCGTGCACACCCAGCGGGCGGCGTCGGGCTGTTCCCTGTCCACATCACCGGCTGACCATCCCCGCCCTGCTCGATGGCCGGGCTACCCCCAAGAAAGGAACCACCATGCAAACCAATACCGCCACCACCATGACCGCCATTTTTGGCGAACCGATCTCCACCTACACCCGCGTGCAGGCGATCGAGGACGGCGTGCTGATCGACATATCCATCACAGCCCGCGAGGCGGGCATTGTCTGGCCCGTGGCGATGACCGCCGCAGCCTGGGCCGATTGTGTGGAGTGGACAGACCAAACCGAGAGCCGCAAGGGCTACACCGGACAGAGCGAGAGCGGCAGGCTCTGGGACGTGTGCTGGATGCTCTCGCGGGTTGTCCTGCGCGCCGCGCGGCTGGGCCTGACGGCCAGCCCGGCGCACCCCATGTACGTCGAACTTCTGCGCACCCCACGCGAAGGCCGGGGCGTCAAGCCCCGCCTGGTGCACCTGAAATTCGTCGTCGGCCCGGACGATGCCGGGCGGCCCTGCATCACTGTGATGATGCCGAGCGAGGACTGATCGCCCAATTCTTGGACGCGCCTATATTAGCAAGGGCTGCGACGTGCGGCCCGCAACTGGAGGACGAAATGAACTACCTTTTGGACTATGCAGACCTGCAAAAAATCTGTGAGCGCACCGCCAGAGCGGTCAAGCAAAGCCCAGATTTGACTGCCTCAGTCTGGTTTGACCCGGCGATCTGCCGGGTCGTCGTTGTTCACCGCGGATACCAAAACAATCTCATGAAGGGGTTTGAGGAGCTCGGCGAATTTCGCACTGATCGTTCCGTCAAGTCCATCACCGACGACCTTGTGGCCGGCCTGATCAATCTCCGCGCCGATGGTTTTGACCTGGAGATTTTGTCCCCCAAGCCGGACGTCTACGACTGCATCTGACCTCAAAGCCCGGCGGGCAATTCGGCGGCACGCCTATAGCACCAAGGGCCGCGATGTGCGGCCCGCAACTGGAGAACCGCCATGCTTTACATCGCCGCTATCGCCGCTATTTACCTCGTCACCATGCTCACCGTGATGCACTTTTCGATCGCCGCCGGGCTGGTGTTGCTCGCCATGGGCCTGATCGCCGGCGGCTCCGCCGCCGCCAGCCTCGCAGGGTGACGCCGTGCCAGTCTTGACCTGCACCCATCGCCTGCGCACCCAGGAGGGCCGGGCGGCTTTCGAATTTGAGTTCAGCATTGGCAACGCCCAGCGCATCACGTTCTATACCCAGCCCACCGGCTGGGCGCCGATGACGTGGCGCAACGAGGCCATCACCGCCGTGCAACTGGCGGGCATGGCGGGCATGGACGAAGCCCAGGCCGCCGCCGAGATCGAGGCTGCCGCAGCGATGTGCGAAGCCGAGTTCATCAAGTCCACCGGCCCGGCGCTCCGCGCCGTGGCCTGACTCATCACCCGCAGACCGGGCACCCAACACTAACGGCCTTTCACGGCTTCTATTCACCTCTCACGAGGTCTAGCGATCTTCCGCAATGCTTGCCACGCTCGATGGGCGCGCGGCTAAAGACCTCTAACGCATTCAATCGGTTTCTGACGATCTTTGCCTATACATGCGCCCCGCGCGGGGCGCATGGGTCACCCACACTGCGGGCAATTCGGCAGACGGCCTATCTCTACACGCCGCATCGTGCGGCTGGGAGATAGGACGTGAAACGAATCATCATCATTGCCGCCGGGCTGGTGGCGCTTTCCAGCGCCACAGCATCAGCCGCACAGTCCAGCCGCTGGGCGCTGGACATTAACGCCACGAGTTATCACACCGAGGCATGGGCAAGGCACAGCCTGAACCAGTCCAATCCCGGCATCGGCCTTGAATATCAGGCTACGTCCGACTGGTCCGGGCTGGCCGGTTTCTACCGCAACAGCTACAGGCGCACCACGGGCTATGCACTTGCAGCATGGACGCCGCTGCGCGTCGACCTGCCTGCTGGCCTGACGGCCAGCGCAGGCCTCGCCGCTGGCCTGGTCTCCGGCTATCGCCGTGACGAAGTGCCGACCTCGCCGCTCGCCGCCGGTGCGCTGCTTCGCATACGCGACGCCAGCGGCTACGGAATCAACCTGCTTGCGGTGCCAAACACGCAAAGCGGGTCGGGCTTCGTGGGCCTGCAGATCGTCATCCCCATCCGCTAACCCCGGAAGCCACCATGCAAAAAGACCTGCGAAAAATGCTCGCCGAGTTCGACGCCACCGCCAGCAAAACCGGCGGGAACCACTGGCGTGTCGTCTTGCCGTGCGGCGCCGTCGTCATCGCCAGCAACACGCCGAGCGACCGCCGCGCGTTGCAAGAAATCCGAGCCGACCTGCGCCGAGCGCAGCGCCGCGCAGGCAATTCGGCGGTACGCCTATAGCAGCCAGGGCGGCAGGTGCCGCCCGGATCAGCACAAACGAAAGGCAAACGAAAGGAACACCATGCAAAAGCAAGCCCAAGTCCAAGCCATGTACTACGCGGCCCACAAAGAAGGGACGTATTCCACGCCGCGCGAGGCGCTGTCCGCCACCCGCGCGCCATCTGACAAGATCGAGGCCTCCTTGTCCAAATCACGCGGCGATGCCGTGTTGCTGGACTTTGGCGGTTATGCCGCCTTGGCCACCCCCAGCCAAGACGGCAAGTCGTGGGATTTGTGGCGCGCCTTTACTGGCGAGGCGACCCCCGACCGGGCCGATGCGGAGGCGTTCATCAACGAGTTTCCCAAAGACCTTCAGGACAAAGGCACGTGGGCTATTTTCGAGTTCGTGCCCGGACACCCGCCCGTGCACTAACCCGAATCTCTCCACTCCCAAGCCCGCCACCCAGCGGGCTTTTTTTTCAATTCGGAGCGCGGCCTATAGCGCCAAGGCAGCAGATCGCCGCCCACAACTGGAGCAAATCATGTCGTACACCAATATCACCCGCAAACGCATTTGGGTTGCCTTGTTCTCAGCCGGGGTCTTGACCTTGCCAGCCTGCTCGGCCCTGCCCACTTCCTCAGCCTTTGGCTATAGCCAAGGCAACACGCAACAAGTGCAGCAAGTCCAGCTGGGCACCGTGCTTGCCGTTATCCCCGTGCGCATCCAGCCGCAAACCAGCGGACTCGGCCCGCTTGCCGGACTCGCCGCAGGCGGCGCGCTCGGTCACCAGATCGGCAATGGCCGCGGGCAAACCGCCGCGACGTTGATCGGTGCTGTCGCAGGCGCCATCGCGGGCAACCGTGCCGAAGCCGCGACCACCCAGTCCACCGGCGAACAGGTCACCGTGAAGCTGCAAAGCGGACAGGTGATCGCCGTGACGCAAGCCGCTGACGTGCGATTGCACGTCGGACAGCAAGTGCAAGTCGTCGGCGGCGGCTGGGGCGGGCAACCGGCCCGCGTGTTGCCACTAAGCCAAGGGGCCACAAAATGAAATACCTGAAATTGCTTGCGCTCGTGCTTTTGGCATGGGCCATCACCTATGCGGGCACGCTCACCCTCTCGCTCCGCTCCGTGGGCGGCGCGCCTGCGACTATCGCCACGCACATGATGCTGCCCGGCTGGAGCAGCTTCCGGTATGTGTACGAGGGCAAAACCTATACGGCGACACATGCCGATCTGGATAAGTACAAGGCGCGCGAGCGCGCGACGCCCCTGCCAACACTATTGTCCCAAGCCGTGGGCGTCGATACTGGGGTGCCCGGGGCGTATCTGCTGTACCTATGGCTCACTCACGCGCTGCCGTGGCTTGCGCTGCTGCTGACCTTGTGGCTGCTCAACATCGCATCAGGCATAAAGCGGCTCGCTGACGCGCTGGAGTGAGCCATGCAACCCACACAAAAAAAGGCTTTTACGCGCGTGGCAAAGGCCGTGGGCAGGGCGCGATTCGCAGAGATCGCGGGACTCGGCCTGACAAGCGCTCAGCTTGCCCGCCTCGCTGCACAAATGCGGAACGGCACCAAAGTTTGCACCACCGCGCGGGGCCTCGTGCTGCTGCTCGACGCCGCGCGAATGCTGGACATTGACACCGAAAGCGGACGGCGGCAACGCCGCCCACGGAACCACATGCAGTCGCACCCGAACCAGTGCTCACTGTTCAACGACAACCGGCCTGATCTGTGACCTGCCCACCTGCCCCCCCAAGCCCGCCCAGTGCGGGCTTTTTCAATTCTTGGGCGCGCCTATAGCAGCAAGGGCAGCACATCGCCGCCCACAACTGGAGAACGAAATGAACCATGAAGAATTTTTGAAGCGGCGCACCGACGCGCTCATGCGCGAGATCGGCGGCATGTCACTGGCGCGTGTGGCGGCAGAGGGCGACCCGGACGCCGCGCGGGAAGCGGTGCGGCTGCTGGATGCCTGGCTGACCCGCGCCCTGACCCGCGCCGAATGCGTGCAGGCGCGCGAGGCTGCGCAGGGCCTTGGCGTTGACCTGCTGATGTTCGACGCGGCGCAAGCCGAGAAGGAGAAGAACCATGAATAACGACACGCCCGAAATCGACGATTCGGAAATCCCCGACAGCGCATTTACCGGCCCCGCGCCCACGCGCGAGGCCAAGCCTGAGCACAAGCCTACCGGCAACGTGCCGGACGGCCCGGCCTGCCCGGAAAAGTGCAAGGACGAGCAGGGCCGTGCCGTGCACACCTGGCGCAACACCACGCGCAACGGCAAGGCCTACTTTCGTTGCAGCCACTGCAAAGGTTGCTGGTGGCCGGATCGCGACGAAACGTCGCGCATCGATCCGGCGAGCAAATGGCCGCCGCTGAACAAGTAGTCAAGGAGAAAAACATGGAATCACTCACGGGGAAAGTCGCAGCAGCAGCCTTGGCGCTGCTGGCAATGGGCGCGCTGGGCGTGCTGGTCTATCAAGCCGCGCAGTCCAACACCACCGCGCAAGCGATGGTGCTCACCGCAACACAAAACGCTGCGCAGGCGGGGAAAGGAGCCGTGAAATGAACCTGACCGAACAACAATGGGGCGCGCTGTTCCTGGCGCTGGGGCAAGTACCGACCATCGACGTCGCGATGAACTGCGACGACCGCGAAACGCGTGTGCTGAACGAACTGGCCCGCAAGGGCCTGGACTGGCAGCAGCGCGGGTTTCTGCACTATGGCACCGGCGACCGCCTGGACGCGCTGGACCTCGCCCAGCGGCTGGGCATCGACCCGGCCACCGCCGAGCCGGTACCCGCCAAAAGCGAAGACCAGATGCAGGCCGAGCTTTCGCGGGAGTGGTTCGACGAGTTCATGGACATGCTGACCCGCGTCGAGGGGGTGTAGCCATGGACACTGAAAAACTTCTGGACACTGCAGGCGCAGCCGCCTTGCTCGGCATCGGCAAGTCCACGCTCGATCATGACCGCAACGGCGGCGACCTGCGCGTGCCGTTCATCAGGATCGGCGCCCTCGTGCGCTACGACCCGCAAGCCCTGCTGGCATGGGCACGCGCGCGGATGGTCAACCCGCCGCCACCGGCGGGGACGCCGCCCGAGCCGCAGGCCCAGCCGGAACCCCCGCGCCGCCGTGGACGCCCACGCAAGGCGGTTTGACGCTTTGCCGTGTGCCTGCGGGGTACACGGCAGCACGTTCGCTGCGTTTCCATGGAGAAGCAAAATGAAGAAGCAGATTCAGCAGGGTTTCACCCTGATCGAGTTGATGATCGTGGTTGCGATCATCGGCATCCTGGCCGCCATCGCGATCCCGATGTACGGCAATTACACCAGTCGCACCCATGCAGCGGCCACCATGTCCGAGTTGAACTCGGTCAAGACGGCTGTGGCGTTGTGTGCGCAGACCTACGGGGGCTTGCAGTACTGCGGAACGCTTGGGCAGCACGGCCTGCCGGCGCAAATTACCTTGACCGGCAATGTGCTGTATTCGGCCACCCTTGGCGCCAATGGCGTGATCAACGCGACCAGTGCGGCGACCACGTCTGGCGGCACACATCTGACCGTGATCGACACCCCGACAATGGGCAGCGGCGCCACCGCCATGACCTGGACCAACACCGGCACGATTTGCGACGGCGGCACGCGCGGCCTTGCCAGTGGCGAAGGCGACTGCCCCTGATCGTTGACTCCCGGCCCGCCGTGAGGCGCGCAGCGAACCCCAACCCCGCCCGCGCGGGGTTTTTTTATCCCAGCTTCTGCGCCAGCTTCTCCGCTTCGATATGGGTGTATCGCTTGAGCATGGACAGTGACTTGTGGCCCGTCATGCTCGCCACTTCCATGATGCCCAAGCCCTTCTCGAACAGGCGCGATGCGGCTTCGTGTCTGAGGTCGTGGAAGCGCAGATCGGTCAAGAACTTGTCGTTCTGCTCGATGCCTGCCAGCAGCGCAGCCGTGCGCGGCGCGGGCTTGCGATGCTTGTAGACCACCGCGCGAATCTCGGCCTCAATTGCATCAACGGACAGGCCATCGGCGGCCAGCGCTTCGCGCAGGCGGCCCAGCACATGCGCCTTGCGTGCTGCGAGCCGATGCCGGCGGAACGCGAGTGAGAAGCCGTCAGGCGTAGCCCAGCCGAACACCTTGCCGTCAATCCGGCGGGGCAGGCTTTGCAAGGCCGCCACCGCGACGCTGGACAACGCCACAGTCCGGCTCTCGCCGTTCTTGGTGTCCACCAGGTGCGCCGTGCGCCGGCGCAGATCGACGCGCGACCACTCCAGCCCGCAGATTTCGCCGCGGCGCATGCTGGTCTCGACCGCAAGGATGACGAACGCCAGCAGGTCGGGCCGCTCGGACTGCAAGGCATCGAACTCGCCAGGACGCAGCCGCCTGTCGCGCGCCTTCGGCATGCGCGGCTTGCGGATTTTGTGCACCGGGTTTCCGGCGGGAAGGTCAATGCTCAAGTCCTTTTCCGCGAAGGTAAACACGGCCCCGAGTGCATTCAGGTTGTGAAGCACAGATTGCGGGCCAAGCCCGAGCCGCGCCAGGTCATGCGACCACGCGGCAATGTCAGCGCTGCGCACATTCGCGAGGAACAAGGAACCAAAGCGGGCCTTGGCACGTGTGAGGTGCACACGGACCGACGGCGCAGACTTTAGGTCGGGCAGGCGCTGGGCGGAATACAGGTCGATGGCTTCGGCCACGGTCATGCGTTGCGCCTCTTGCCTCAACACGGACACATTGCCGCGTTGCAATTCGCGCTCGATCTCGCGTGCCCACGCCTCAGCATCAGCCTTGAGATCGAACGTGCGACTGATCGATGGCGCGCCTTTGCGGCGCACTTGCGCACACCAACCGGCGGGGCGGTGCGTGATGTAGGCCATGCGGAACTCCAGTTGTCGGACACCCCGTAATAGGCCTGTCCAGGAATTGAATTCCCACTGGATTCCCACAAACGCCCCCGGCAATGGCCGAGAAGCGAGCATTCATGCGGGTTGCAGAGCATTCCAAGCCTTGCTTGGGAAGCTGCCGTTCTGCCATTGAACTACACCCGCAGTGCGATAAAGCAGTCGATTATAAGCAGGTGCTTGGTGGCGGCCATGGCGGCAGCGGCGACAATGATGGCATGGCTCGTTCGTCCGCTTCCGCCCTTGCTCCTGTTGCGCCTTCCGCGCCGATGCTGCGGGGGCTGGCGCCCGCGGTGCGGGGCGATTGCCGCCTGCTGGTGCTGGGCAGCTTCCCGAGCGTCGCCTCGTTGCAGGCGCAGCAGTATTACGCGCATCCGCGCAATCAGTTCTGGCCCATCGTGGGCGATTTGTTCGGGCTGGAACTGATGCAGCGGCCCTACGCGCAGCGCATCGAGGCGGTGTGCGAGCGCGGGCTGGGCATCTGGGATGTGTACGCCCACTGCCGCCGCGAGGGCAGTCTGGACAGTGCCATTGCGGATGCGCTGCCCAATGATCTGCCCGCCCTCGTGGCGGGCCTGCCTTCGCTGCAACTCATCGCGCACAACGGGGGCGAATCGGCCCGCGCCATGCGCATCACCCGCAACCTCGGCCCCGAGGTGCGCCGTCTGCCCTCCACCAGCCCGGCGAATGCGAGCTGGAGTCTGGAGCGCAAGCGTGCCGCCTGGCAGGAGGCATTCATCGCTGCAAAACTCATTTGATATGGCCCGTAAACCCACCTTTCCCCAACCCACCCTTTCCGAAGAAGACGGCGTGCGTCATTTGCATCTGGGCACGCCCTGGATTCAGGGCAGCATGCGCATCGCCCGTCCCAACGATCTCGAACTGGAGTATGTGCAGCGCATGATGGCCTGGATGCTGCTGTTGCCCGACAAAGCCTGGCGCGGCGGCACGGCGGTGCAGCTGGGCCTGGGCGCCGCGGCGATCACCAAATTCATGCTCAAGCGCTTGCGGCTGCCCTGCGTGGCGGTGGAGCTGAATCCGGGCGTCATTCTGGCCGCGCATCGCTGGTTTGCGCTGCCCGAGCCTGGCGGCAAGTTGCAAGTGCTGTGCGCGGATGCCGGCGCGTATGCGGCCGACCCCGCCCATGCGGGCAGTGCGGCGGTGTTGCATGTGGATATGTACGACGAGCAAGCCGCAGCCCCCGCGCTGGAGTCTGCCGAGTTTTATGCCGCATGCCGCCAACTGCTGGGCGAGCAGGGGGTGATGGTGGTCAATCTGTTCAGCGGGCCGGGCCATGTGCGCGTGCTGGAGCGCAACCTGCAGCGCATTGTCGCGGCGTTCAACCAGCCGGGCGACAGCGTGTGGCAGCTGCCGCCCAACCGCGACGGCAACCTCATCGCCATCGCCCTGCGCGACGCCACGCAGAGCCCGCTGCCGACGCGCGCGCAGTTGCTGGAGCGCGCCGATGCCGTGGCGCAGCGCACCGGCGGCCTGCCGGCGCGGCGCTGGGCGCGCTTGCTCAAGCGCCTGCATCCGGCGCGTTAACACGGCGTCACAAGGGGCTGTCCTACACTCGGTTTTTATGGACGTTTCCCGCCCCCCCACTCGCTCGGCCGACCCTTCCGCCCCGCCCAAGGCGCGATCTGCACCGGGTGCGCCGCCTGCGGCGCAGGGTCGGCTCGATTGGCGCGAACTGCTGCAGTGGCTGGAGGCAGACGGCCTGATTGACGCGGCTGCGGGCCGCTACGGCTGGGAGCGCTGCGCTCACGCCAGCGGCAAGCTGCATGCGCTGCAGCGCGTGGCGCTGGCCGGGCTCAAGCGTCTGAGCGACGGCCGCACGCTCGATCTGGATGTGCTGACCGAATGGCTGGCGCAGCGTGCCAATCTGCCCTATTTGCGCGTCGATCCGCTGAAGGTCGAGATCAGCAAGATCGGCGATCTCATGTCCACCAGCTACGCCGAGCGCCACCGCATTCTGCCCGTGGCGGCCTCGACCGAGGCGGTCACCATCGCCACCTGCGAGCCCTTCGACCGCGGCTGGGTGCCCGAGATGGAGCGCATGCTGCGCCGCCCTATCGAGCTGCAGGTCGCCAGCCCGGCCGACATCACCCGCTACACGGTGGAGTTTTTCAACCTCGCGCGCTCGGTCAAACATGCGCAGAAAAACGGCAGCACCGGCGGGGTCAACCAGTTCGAGCAGTTGGTGGAACTGGGCCGCAGCGGCAAGGCGCTCGACGCCAACGACGCCGGCGTGGTGCAGGTGGTCGACTGGCTGTGGCAATACGCCTTCGAGCAGCGCGCCTCTGACATCCACCTCGAGCCGCGGCGCGACATGGGAGTCATCCGTTTTCGCATCGACGGTGTGCTGCACACGGTTTATCAGGTGCCCGGCTCGGTGATGGGCGCGATGACCAGCCGGGTCAAGCTGCTCGGTCGCATGGACGTGGTCGAAAAGCGCCGTCCGCAAGATGGCCGCATCAAGACCCGTCGGCCTTCGGGCGACGAGGTGGAGCTGCGCCTGGCCACCATGCCCACGGCGTTTGGCGAAAAACTCGTGATGCGCATCTTCGACCCCGACGTGGTCGTGCGCGATATGCCCGCCCTCGGCTTTCCGGCGCACGAAGCGCGCGACTGGCAGCGCCTGACCCATCAGCCCAGCGGCGTCATCCTCGTCACCGGGCCCACGGGCAGCGGCAAGACCACCACGTTGTATTCCACCCTCAAGCGCCTGGCTACCGAGGAGGTGAACGTCTGCACCGTGGAAGACCCGATCGAGATGGTCGAGCCCGCGTTCAACCAGATGCAGGTGCAGCCCGCCATCGACCTCAGCTTTGCCGAAGGCCTGCGCGCGCTGATGCGGCAAGATCCCGACATCATCATGGTCGGCGAAATCCGCGACCGCGAGACTGCCGACATGGCCGTGCAGGCCGCGCTCACCGGGCATCTGGTGCTGTCCACCCTGCACACCAACGACGCGCCGTCGAGCATCACCCGCCTGCTCGAACTCGGCGTGCCGTCCTATCTCGCCAGTGCCACCTTGCTAGGCGTGCTGGCGCAGCGTCTGGTGCGCACCCTCTGCCCGCATTGCAAGCAGCCCGACGATGCCTTCGACCAAGAGGCCTTTCGCGCGGCCGTGGCGCCGTGGAAAACGCAATCTGAGGTGCGCCCCTACAAACCCGTGGGCTGCGTGGAATGCCGCAACACCGGCTATCTCGGCCGCATCGGCCTGTATGAGCTGCTAAGTTGCAGCGAGGCGCTGCGGGCGCTGCTGGTGCGCAGCCCGGAACTCGGGCCGCTGCGCGCGCAGGCCATCAAAGACGGCATGAAGCCGCTGCGCCTGGCTGGCGCCATCAAGGTGGCCGAAGGCGTCACCACCCTCGACGAAGTGCTGCGCGCCACCCCCGATCCACAACGCTGACCCCCCCCGGAGAGCACGATGAAAACACGTCCCCTTGCCTTGCCCGTTGCCCTTGCCGCCGTGCTGGCGCTCGCCGCGCCACTGCCCGCAATGGCCTTCGATCTCGGCAACCTGACCAACCAGCTCAGCGGCGCGCTGGGCACGGCGCAAGCGCCTGCGCAGCCAGCCGCGCAACCTAACTCGGCCGGGCAGGGCGGCGGGGCGTCTTCGGGCGCGGTGAATGCCGCGGTGGCGGCGCTGAGCAACGGCGAAGTCGATCAGGGGCTGAAGACCGCACTGTCGCGCGGCGCGGACATCGCGGTGAAAGAGCTGGGCCGCGAAAACGGCTTCTATGGCAACGCCAAGTGGCGCATTCCCCTTCCGCCCGCCATCGAGAAGGCCAGCGGCCTGATGCGCATGGCCGGCATGGGCGCTCAGGCCGACCAGCTCGACCTTGCCATCAACCGTGCCGCGGAAGCCGCCGTGCCCGAAGCCAAAACCTTGCTGGTGGATGCAGTGAAAAGCATGTCGGTGCAAGACGCCAAGGGCATTCTCACCGGGGGCGACGAGGCCGCGACCGATTACTTCAAACGCAAGACCGAAGCGCCCCTGACGCAAAAATTCCTGCCCATCGTCACCCAGGCCACCGACAAAGTCGGCCTCGCCCAGACCTACAACCGCTTCGCCGGGCAGGCCGCGCAGTTCGGACTCGTCAAGGCCGATCAGGCCAGCATTCAGCAGTACGTCACCCAAGAGGCCCTCAACCGCCTGTACCAAGCCATCGGCGAGCAGGAAAAAGCCATCCGCACTGACCCCGTGGGCACCGGCAGCAAGCTCCTAAGCAAAGTCTTTGGCGCGGCGCTGGGGCGGTGAAGACTGCGCGCGGGAGTGCTCGGGTGCTACGAGGTCAGACCTTGTTCGTTCATAGGCTCCGTTCGTTCAATCCAGCTTTTTCCGAACTTCGATAACCATTGGTCTCTGAACGCGTAAATACCATACAGGTTGTCGTTGGGAGTGGAAGCGGGCTCACGGATTGCTATGCCTTATGTAAAACACAAATACGGATTCATTTCCAGATGACAAGAATCGCGCGTGATTTCCAGTGCATTCACCGACCCACGCGGTCATTCTCCGTCAGCCAGTGTGTCCACTGCGCGAACAGTCCGGCGTCACCCGCGCACACGGCCGAGCGTTTTTCCAGGGTGTTGTTGAACACGGCTTCGCCGGCCAAGGTTTGTCCATGGCCGCCGGCTTCGCTGAGGATGAGGCCGCCTGCGGCGTAGTCCCATAGGCCCTGGCTGCCGTGCAGGTAGAGGTGGAAGCGGCCTGCGGCGACCCAGCACCAGTCGAGCGCTACTGAGCCGATGGAGCGTTGCGAGCTGTAGGGTGGGCGCATCGCCAACTGCGTGGCCAGCGGGGCTGAAAGCCGCTTGAAATCGATGCAGGCAATGGTCTTGGATAGCGGCACTTGTGTGGCGGGTGCGCGCAAGGGCTGGCCGTTGAGAAATGCGCCGGCGCCCAGGGCGGCGCTGAAGACTTCGTCGCGCATCACATCGACGACGACGCCCAGCCGAACCCGGCCGCCCTGTATCCACGCCAGCGAGGGGCCGAACACCGGCAGGCCGGCGGAGAAGTTGCTGGTGCCGTCCAGCGGGTCGAGCACCCACAGGCCGGGGCCGTCTGGCGAGGCGGCTTCTTTCGCCATGAGTTGCTGTTGCGCCTCGGCGGTCATTTCTTCGCCCAGCAAGGGAATGTGCGGCCAGAGGGCGGCGAGTTCGTGTTGCACACGGGTTTGCATCGCCAGATCGGCGTCGGTGACCCAGGTACCGTCGGCCTTCAGGCGCGGGTCGGGCGACTGCGCACGGGGCAGAATTTCGGCGCGTGCGGCGTTGCGCAGCAAGGCGCTGACCAGGGCGAGATCGGGGAGGGCGTGCGGTGTGGGCATGGGCATTCAGGGCACGAGAATGGTGGGCGCTGCGGGCGCGGCGGTCTGCGGCCAGTCGAGGCTGTAGTGCAGGCCGCGGCTTTCGTGCCGCAACTGCGCCGAGCGCACGATGAGAGCGGCGACTTGCAGCAGGTTGCGCAGCTCCAGCAGGTCTCGGGTGACGCGGAAGTTGGCGTAGAACTCGTCCACCTCGGCTTGCAGCAGGGCGATGCGGTGCGCGGCGCGCTCCAGCCGCTTGTCGGTGCGCACAATGCCGACGTAGTTCCACATCATGCGACGCAGCTCGTCCCAGTTGTGGCTGATGACCACGAGTTCGTCGGCGTCGCTCACGCGGCTTTCGTCCCAGCGGCGGGGCGTGGGCACGGCGGGGGGCGTGGCTTCCAGGATGGCGAGCGCAGCGGCCTTGCCGAACACCGCGCATTCCAACAGGGAGTTACTCGCCAGCCGGTTGGCGCCGTGCAGGCCGGTGTAGGCGACTTCGCCTGCGGCGTAGAGGCCGGGCAGATCGGTGCGGCCCGACAGGTCGGTGAGCACGCCGCCGCAGGTGAAATGCACTGCGGGCACCACAGGTATGGGCTCGCGCGCCATGTCGATGCCGAGTTCGAGCAGGCGGGCGTGAATGGTGGGGAAGTGCTGGCGGATGAAGGCTTCGCCCTTGTGGGTGATGTCGAGATAGACGCAGTCGAGGCCGCGCTTTTTCATCTCGAAGTCGATGGCGCGGGCCACCACGTCGCGCGGGGCGAGTTCGGCGCGCGGGTCGTGCGCGGGCATGAAGCGGGTGCCGTCGGGCAACACGAGTTTGCCGCCTTCACCGCGCACCGCTTCGGTGATGAGGAAGCTCTTGGCTTTGGGGTGATACAGGCAGGTGGGGTGGAACTGGATGAACTCCATATTCGCCACGCGGCAGCCCGCGCGCCAGGCCATGGCGATGCCGTCGCCGCTGGCGGTGTCGGGGTTGGTGGTGTAGCGATACACCTTGCCGGCGCCGCCGGTGGCCAGCACGGTGTGCGCTGCGGCGAACGTCTCGACCCGGCCACTGGCGGTGTCGAGGGCGTAGGCGCCCCAGCAGCGCGGGCTGGCCTTGCCGTCCACATGACGGTCGGTGATGAGATCGACGGCAACATGGTTTTCCAGCAGGGTGATGTTGGGATGGGCCTTGGCGCGGGCGAGCAGCGTGGTCTGGATGGCTGCGCCCGTGGCGTCCACCACATGGGCGATGCGGCGTTGGCTGTGGCCGCCCTCGCGGGTGAGGTGCAGCGCGGCGCCTTCGGTGTCGAAGGGCACGCCTTGTTCGCGCAGCCAGGCAATGGCGTCCGGCCCGTGCTCGATGACAAAGCGCGTGGCTGGCAGATCGCCCAGCATCGCTCCGGCCACCAGGGTGTCGTGCACGTGCTCCTCGAAGCTGTCGCCCTCGGCCAGCACCGCGGCAATGCCGCCCTGCGCCCATTGGCTGGACGAGACGTCAAGCGTGCGCTTGGCCTGCACCGTCACCTTGAGGCGCTCGGCAAGATGCAGTGCGGTGGACAGGCCGGCCAGACCGGCGCCGAGGATCAGAACATCACTTTGGGGCATGGTGGGTCAACGCGTGGAGAAGGGGCGTCAGTGAAGGGCGATGAGAACGTGATTGTCCCTTCTTCGCGCGGCCAGCGCCTTGTTCGCTGACAAGGCGCGCAAATGGGCCGAAAATCAGCTTCCATAAAAACGAAGGAGACAAACATGAACATACCGAACCTGGAACACGCGGTGGACCCGCAGGAATGGGCGCTGCGCTGCGATCTGGCGGCTTGTTATCGGCTGGTGGCCTTGCACGGCTGGAGCGATCTAGTGTTCACTCACATCAGCGCCAAGCTGCCGCTTTCGCTGACCGGTGGCGACCACCAATTTCTCATCAATCCCTATGGCCTGATGTTCGAGGAGATCACGGCGTCGAGTCTGGTGAAGGTGGACGCCGAGTGCAACAAGCTGAGCGAGAGCCCCTATCCGGTCAATCCCGCAGGTTTCGTCATCCACAGTGCGGTGCACGAGGCAAGGCCGGACGCGGGCTGCGTGCTGCACACCCATACCCGCGCCGGAGTGGCGGTGAGCGCGCAGGAGCACGGCGTGTTGCCCATCAGTCAGCAGAGCACTTTCGTGCTGGCGTCGGTGGCCTATCACGACTATGAGGGCGTGGCGTTCCGTTCCGACGAAAAGCCGCGTCTGCAGGATGATCTCGGGGACGCCAACTTCCTCATTCTGCGCAATCACGGCCTGCTGACCGTGGGCGCGAGCATCGCCGATGCCTTTCTGGGCATGTATGTGCTGGAGAGCGCCTGTCAGATCCAGATCGCCGCGCTGGCGGGTCAGCAGGGGGCGGAAGGGCTGCGCCAGGTGCATCCGCGCATTCTCAGCGGCGTGGCAGAGGCCATGCGAGTGCAGACCGGTGGCATGGGGGGCGCCTTTGTCTGGCCTGCGCTGCTGCGCAAGCTCGAACGCACCGATCCCGGATACCGGGCTTGAGGGCGCCGTCTCAAGGTTGCCGGGGGGCGTTCAGCACTCCAAATTGTCGATCAGCCGGGTGCGGCCCAGCCGCGCCGCACCCAGCACCACGCAGAGCGTCCGCTGGCTCAGGTCGAGCGCGGTAGGCGGCTGCAGGTCGGCGCGGCGGCGCAGGGTGAGGTAGTCGGGCGTCCAGCCGAGATGGTCGAGGCGGGTCATGGCCTGTTGTTCGAGCAGGTGAATCTGCTCGGGGGCGGTCGCGCTGCGGGCGTCTTCGGCCAGGGCGCGCAGGGCGGCCTGGAGTTGCGGCGCCTGCACGCGTTCTTCGGGCGTGAGGTAGCCATTGCGCGAAGACAGTGCCAGTCCGTCGTCGGCGCGCACCGTGTCGAGGCCGATGATGGTGATGGGCAGGGCGAACTGCTCGACCATGCGACGGATGAGAAGCAACTGCTGATAGTCCTTTTTGCCGAACACGGCATGGCGCGGCTGCACCATCTGGAACAGCTTCATCACCACGGTGGCCACGCCTTCGAAATGACCGGGGCGGGCGGCGCCGTCGAGAATGCCGGCGATGGCCGGATCGGGCAGCACGCGGAAGGTCTGCGGCTGCGGGTACATCTCGGCTTCGTCAGGGGCGAACAGCAGGTCGCAGCCGGCGTCGGCCAGCAGCGCCGCGTCGTGCGCAAGGGTGCGCGGGTAGCGGTCGAAGTCTTCGTTCGGCCCGAACTGCAGGCGGTTGACGAAAATGCTTGCCACCACCGGGACGTTTTCCTGCCGCGCGCGGGCGATCAGGCCCAGATGGCCGGCGTGGAGGTTGCCCATGGTGGGCACCAGGGTCCAATCGGGGTGCGGTTTGAGCGCGGCGCGCAGGTCGGCGACGGTGTGGACGGTCAGCATGGGCAAGGGCGGGAGGAAGAATCAGGCGGCATAGCCGTGCAGGGCTTCGTCGGGGAAGGTGCCTTGTTTGACGGCGTCGACATAGCCGCGCACGGCGTCGAGAAGGCTGGGCGCGCCCTGCATGAAGTTGCGCACAAAGCGCGGTTTGGGGCCGCGGGTGATGTCGAGCATGTCGTGCAGCACCAGCACTTGGCCATGGGTGCGCGCGCCCGCGCCGATGCCGATGGTGATGCCGGGATAGGCCGCGCTGATCTGCGCAGCCACATCGGAGGGCACGAGTTCGAGCACCAGCATGGCCGCGCCCGCAGCGCCAACTTCGGCCGCATGACGGCGCAGGGTGTCGGCCGATTGCGCGTCGCGGCCCTGAATGCGGTAGCCGCCGAGCGCGTGCACACTCTGCGGCGTGAGGCCGAGGTGCGCGCACACCGGAATGCCGCGCTCCACGAGGGCGGCGATGACGGGCGCGGTCCAGCCGCCGCCTTCGAGCTTGACCATCTGAGCGCCGGCCTGCATCAGCGCCACGCTGCTGGCCACGGCCTGCTCGACTCCGCCCTGGTAGCTGCCGAAGGGCAGATCGGCAATGAGCCAGGCGCTGCGATTGCCGCGCGCCACGCACTGCGTGTGATAGACCATTTGTTCGAGCGTGACGGGCAGGGTGGAGCCGTGACCCTGCATCACCATGCCCAGCGAGTCGCCCACCAGCAGGCAATCCACCCCGGCAGCGTCGAGCAGGCTGGCGCTGGCCGCGTCGTAAGCGGTGAGCATGGCGATTTTTTCACCGGCCTCGCGCATGGCGCGCAGGCGGTGCAGGGTGAGCGGTTTGCGCGGGGCGCTGTCACTGCGGGATGGAGCGCCGTAGGGCGCGGGAGAGTCTGCTGACATGGCTTGAGCTCAGGTGGAAACCGGCGCATTATGCCCGCGCTACGCTTGTTTTTGCGAACGAGCGTTCGATTCCCAGCCTGGCGACATCAACTCGGGGTGTAAGCCAGCCGCACATACAGCGGGGCGAAGGCTTCGGCCTGGGTGATTTCCACCAGCGCTTCCCGGGTGAGTTCGAGTAGCGCCACCAGCGTGACTACGGCGACGGGCACGCCCTGTGCGGGGTCGAACAGTTCGTGAAATTCGAGGAAGCGCTTGCCTTGCAACTGGCGCAGCACGCGGCTCATGTAATCGCGCACCGAAAGTTGCTCGCGGGTGATCTTGTGGTGAGTATGCAACTTGGCGCGCTTGAGAATGTCGCTCCACGCCTGTTGTAGTTCGTCGGCCGTCACCTCGGGCAGGCGCGGTGCGGCGTCGCGGTCGAACAGCACTTGCGCACGCCAGAAGTCGCGTCCGAGCACGGGCAGGGCGTCGAGCTGCTGCGCAGCGAGCTTGAAGCGTTCGTATTCCAAGAGCCGGCGCACGAGTTCGGCGCGGGGATCTTCGGGCTCGGCGCCGGGCTCGGTGGGCGGCCGCGGCAGCAACATGCGCGACTTGATCTCGATGAGCATGGCCGCCATCAGCAAATACTCGGCGGCCAGCTCCAGATTGTGTCGGCGGATTTGCTCGACATAGCTTAGATACTGCGCCGTGACCTGCGCCAGCGGAATGTCGAGGATGTTGAAGTTCTGCTTGCGGATGAGGTAGAGCAGCAGATCCATCGGCCCTTCGAAGGCTTCGAGAAAGACTTCGAGCGCATCGGGCGGGATGTAGAGGTCTTGCGGCAGCTCGAACAGCGGCTCGCCGTACAGCCGCGCGACCGCCATGCCGTCGACCGTGGCCGGGGTGCTGTCCACCGCCGGAGACATCAGCGCGGCGTCGCCGGGCGCGGCGGTCATGGAATGGCCTGCAGCGAAGCTCGCCACGCTCGGGGCGACTTCAGTGACTGCCGTAAACGTAGGCTTTCTGCGGCACGCGGGCCGCCTGGAATTCCCGGGTCAGCTCGGGGTTTTGCGGTTTGTCCCAAAGCCGGGCACGCCCTTCTTTTTGCTTGGCCTCAAGCTGCGGATCGCTGTGCTTCAGATCCTGGATGAAATGCGTCACTTCAGAAACGTAAGGTTTGACTTTGAAAGGCATGGACGTTCTCGAATGGAAACCGCAGGAGGAACAACGAGCCCGTCATTCTAAGCAAGCGGCTGCTCTGATCGACGCGCCCGAATACGGTGCGCGACGCCTTGATATGGTGCGAACCAAGCCCTGTCATGCACCGAAAATGCGCAGTTTGTGAGCGGTTGTGAACCCAACAGGGGCACCGTGCGCCATTTATGGGCACGAAGTTTGCTTTTTCTATCTCATTCTTATCAGGAACCCCAACCATGCAAGACGCCTCCAGTGGAAATGTGTTGTTCATCCTTCTCGGCGCCATTCTGGTGCTCGCCATGCACGCCGGGTTCGCCTTTCTTGAGCTGGGCACGGTGCGCAAGAAAAACCAGGTCAACGCGCTCTCCAAAATCATCACCGACTTTTCCGTCTCGGCGATTGCCTACTTTCTGATCGGCTACGGCATCGCCTACGGTCATCATTTTCTCGTGGGCGATGACGTGCTCACCCGCGACCATGGCTATGAGCTGACCCGGTTCTTCTTTTTGCTGACCTTCGCCGCGGCCATTCCGGCCATCATTTCCGGCGGCATTGCCGAGCGCGCCAAGTTCTGGCCCCAACTCATCGCCACCTTCACCATCGTCGCCTTCATCTACCCGTTTTTCGAGGGCATTGTGTGGCACGGCAACTTGGGCATTCAGGCATGGTTGCAGTCCACTTTCGGCGCGCCCTTTCACGACTTCGCCGGCTCGGTAGTGGTGCATGCGATGGGCGGCTGGATCGCGCTGCCCGCCGTGCTCTTGCTCGGGCCGCGTCGCGGCCGCTATCACGCCAACGGGCAGATATCGGCGCATCCGCCGTCGTCCATCCCATTCCTGGCGCTGGGTTCGTGGATACTGATCGTGGGCTGGTTCGGCTTCAACGTGATGAGCGCGCAAAAGCTCGACCAGATCAGCGGTCTGGTGGCGGTGAACTCGCTCATGGCGATGGTGGGCGGCACCCTGGCGGCGCTGGCCGCGGGCAAAAACGACCCTGGCTTTCTGCACAACGGGCCGCTGGCCGGTTTGGTGGCGGTGTGCGCGGGTTCAAACGTGATGCACCCGCTGGGCGCGCTGGTGGTCGGCGCGGTGGCCGGGGCGCTGTTTGTCTGGATGTTCACCCTGACGCAAAACCGCTGGAAGATCGACGACGTGCTGGGGGTGTGGCCGCTGCACGGCCTGTGCGGCACCTGGGGCGGCATTGCCGCGGGCATTTTCGGCATGAAGGCGCTGGGCGGGCTGGGCGGGGTGTCGCTGGCCTCGCAGATCGTCGGCACGCTGATGGGCATCACAGTGGCCCTGATCGGCGGCTTCGTGGTCTATGGCGTGCTGAAAAAGACCCTCGGCATCCGCCTCGACGCCGAAGAGGAATTCAACGGCGCCGACCTCTCCATCCACCGCATCAGCGCCACCCCGGAGCGCGAGGCGTCGTGGTGAGGCGTCGGTGGGCAGCGAATGTGCGCTCTAGCTCCAGCCCAGGTCGGCCAGCGCCAGGGTGTGCGACCACAGCAGCTTGCCACCGACGTTCTTGGTTTGTAGCTCCAGCCGCCGCTCCTTGCCCTCGCCGCTGAACTTGAGCACGCCGTAGTTGCGCTCAGCGACTAGCGTGCCGGGTACGCGGTTGGGATTGCCGTCGCCTTTGGCCGGCCCGGAATTCAGCGGCGAGCAGGTGAACTCCACCAGCGGATAGTCGCGCTTGCCGCCGTAGGCTGGACGCGGATACCGGATCAGCTCGGTGATGTGCCGGTCTCCCGAGAGAAACAGCAAGCCGGGGATGCGGTATTGCTGCAGCCAGCCGAGAAATGCGGCGCGTTCTTCGGGAAACTGGTTCCAGCCCTCGTAAGCGTCGTCGTCGTTGAAAAACTGGCCGCCAGCGGCGACGATCTTGAAGCGGGCGCGCGAGGACAGCAGGGCGTTGCGCAGCCAGCGCATCTGCGCCGGGCCGAACATCACCTTGCCGCGGTCACCTGGGCTGGTGGCGTCTGCGCTGCGCCACCAACGATCATCGAGCAGAAAAATATCGGCATCGGCGATGCTGGTCTTAGTGAACACTCCGGCGACGTCGCCAACGCCATACGTCGGGTTGGCCCAATAGGTTTTGAACAGATCGAGCGATGCGTTCTTGAACTCGAAACTCGCATCGCTGTCGTTCGGGCCGTAATCATGGTCGTCCCAGATCGCCACTTGCGGGGTGGAGCGTAAAAACGCATCCAGCGGAGCGAAGCCGCGCTGTTGGCGGTAGCGCAGCGCCATGCCTTGCGGGCTCTGACAATCCACCTCGCGGTAATAGAGGTTGTCGCCCAGCCACATCATCAGATCGGCGCCTTCCTGCGTCATCGGCTCATAAATTTCGTAGCCGCCGCCATAGGGCTGGCCCGGCCGGTCGAACAGCGGGTCGTTCAGATACGCGCATGAACCCGTCAGGAGGGTGACATCGGGCGGCGGTGAACGAAACTGCCAGATGGGCTGCGTGCGCACGACGAGGGTGCGATTCGCAGCCGGTTTGCCATTGACCCAGGCCACAGCACGGTAGCGCGTGCCGGGAGAGAGATCGTCCATGACCAGATGAGCGCAGAACTGCCCTGCCGCATCGGTGCGAACCGACGCGGAGCGCTTTTTCTCGCCGGGCTGATTCTCTGGGGCATACTCCAACGCCACTTCGGCTGCGCCGGGCGTCTGCACCCAGATGAGGGCAGAGCGTGCAGCCACATAGCCCTGCATCGGCCCGGAGTAGAGCACGCCGGGGGCGGCTGGTTCAGCCCAGGCTGCAGGAAAGGGCCATTGCCCAGTGGCCAGCAGCGCGGAAGTCACCAGACCGCCCCGCAGGAACGCGCGGCGGGTCGGAGGGATCAACGCGGTTTTCGGCGCCGCGCCCATCAGAACTGCGCCTCCAGGCTGAGGTAGTAGCTGCGTGGCAGGTTGTATTTGATGAGCGGGTCTTTGGCGCTGCCCGGAAAGCCGGTGCTGTATTTAGTGATGTAGCGCTTGTCGAACAGATTGTTCACATTGAAGCCCACGCTGACTTTTTGCAGACCCAAGCCGCGCACCGTGTCGCCGCCCTTCCAGGTGTAGCGCAGCGAGGCATCGGCGATGGTGTGCGCCGGAATGGGGGACTTGAAGTCCGTCCAGTAGGCCTCGCTGGTGTGGCGCACGCCCAGTTTGGCTCGCCACGGGCCGACGGTGTAGATGCCGCCCAGCGCCATTGTGGAGTGTGGCGAATACGGCATGGGCACCTTGGCCGAGGTGAACTGCGCGTTGAGCAGCCCCAGGTTGGCGTAGGCCGACCAGTTTTTGTCGATCTGGAAATTGTTCTGCCAGGCGATGCCCTCATTCACAGCCTTGCCCACGTTGGCCAGAATGGAGATGGACTGGGTGGCGCCGGGCGGCGTGTAGCTGAAACTCTGGATGTAGTCGTCGAAGTTGACGCGGAATACATCCACGCCGCCGCTCCACATGCCGAAGTCGTAGATCACGCCAGCGTCGTAGGTCGTGGCCTTCTGCGGGGCGAGATCAGGGTTGTAGGTGCCGGTGTAGTACTGGTTGTATTGCGGCGGATTGCTGTTTCGGGTGTAGTTGGCGTAGACGTTGATGCCCTGCGCCAGCTTGTAGTTCACGCCGAGAGAGGGCATGGTGGTCGAGAAGCTGGAGCTGTACTGCCCCGCAGTACCCTTGGATTTGGCGACTGCCGCATAGTCGATGAAGTCGCGCTCGGTCTTGAGGTATTTCAGTCCGGCCTGCAGGGTCAGGCGGTCGGTGGGCTTGAAGGTAAAGTTGAAATAGGGCTCGTAGAGCTTGGTCGAGACCGGTTCTTTGTACACCGAACCCAGATACTGGCCCGTGGTGCTGCTGATGAACTGCTGGTCGTGCGTGGTGTCGTTCTTGTTGAACCAGATGCCAGCTTCCAGCCCCAGGTTGTCGGTAATGGGCGTGGTCAGCTTGAAAATATTGCCCCAGCGCCGGGTGTCGTTGATGCCATGCGACATGAACAGGCCGCCCACTGGCGCCTTGACCGAGCCATACACCCCATTGGGCTGCAGCAGGCTGTAGGTGCTGTTGGTGTAAGCGCCGCCGCCGTAGCCGTTGCCCCGGTAGTAATAAAGCTGGTTGGAGACGGTGACCTTGCCGAAGGTGGCTTCGTATTTGGCATAGGTCAGCCAGTTTTGATATTGGTTGTAGTTGTAGGTGGGCGAGAGACCGTTTTGTTTGCCATTGACGACCGGGTCGCCGCGGTAGACGTTGCAGGTGTCGCCATATTTGGCGTAGTCGGCCTTGGTGCAACCGCCGTAGTAATTGAACTTCTGGTTGTTCTGGGTGTAGAACAAGGTCAGCGCGCCGGTGCCGAGTTGGGTCACGCTCTTGAACAGGTATTGCTTCTGGTCGCTGGGCGTGTTGTCGAAATAGCCGTCGCTGTGGGTTTTGTTCGCGTAGAACCACAGCGAAGTCGGGGCGCCGCTATTGGCGCCGAGCAGCCCGGAGTTGACCAGGGTGCCGAAGTTGTATTTGCCGAAGGAGCCGTATCCGCCGAGCAGGGAAACGGAAGGTTTGGCGCTCGGGTTCAGCGAATAGGTCTCGACCGAGCCGCCAAATGCGGCCAGGCCCGGAATGGCGGCTGAAGCGGCTCCCGGAAAATAACGCGTCCCCGCGATCAGGCGCGTGGGGATGAACTCGTTGGTGTAGAAGGCGTAGCTGTCGTTGTCGTTCAGCGGTATGCCGTCGAGTGTCCAGTTGATGAGATTCTGTCCGAAGCCGTTGATGTACACCGTGTCGCCGTTCATGCTGTCGCCATCGCTAGTGACGACCACATTGGGCATGTTTTCCAGACCGCGGGTGAACGAGTCGGTAGGGTCGAGCGACTGAAACTGGCCGGCAGTGATTTCGGTTTGGGCCTGTGTGGCCTCAGGGTTGAACTGCTGGATGGTGTTGAGCTGGCTTTCGGGGATGGAGGTTACCGTGCCCGATGGCGCTTTGAGGAAAAAGCTGTCCCCCGGCTTTGTGGCGCTGGTCTGTCCTTGCGCCTGCACTTCGCCCAGACTGGTTTGCGCGTGGGCTTGCGCTGCCGCGCCAAAAGCCAGCGCGAGGGCGACGGTGAGCTTGAGGTTTGATCGCTTGAGTGGGTTTTGTGATGGGCAATGCACAGCGGGTTTCATGGTGGTTGCAGGAGGGGGAAAGAACTCGTTATTTTTGAGACACGATGTGAAAATCTGTTGAATTCATGTGTCAGAACGATGACGTTGTTTTTCTGCAGACGCGGGATTTCTTGCCATGAAAAAGGCCCCTTTCGGGGCCTGGTGAGATGGGTTTGAATGCCGTTTTGGGGTGAATCGATTTCAGTCGTCGTCTTGACCGGCAATCAGGCTGGAGGCAGGTCGCCGCTGTGCTTTGGCCAGGGCTTGCACATGCGCAAGCATGGCGGCGTAGGCCGCTGGGCCTCGGCTGGCCAGCCATTCCTGCCGCATCTGCTCGGGGCCGGAAACCTTGAGCAGTGCGGTCGGGGTATAGCGGTGAGCGGGGGGCGGTGCGCTCTGGGCCACCTGGCCGACACCCGGCACCACGACTTCAGGCAGTGCGCGAAAAGGGGCGTCGACTGGGCAGACGCCAGGGTTGCGCTGCATCGGCACTAGAGACGGCAGCACGGGGTAGGGCGCGGCATCGGGTGTGCTGCGCCAGATGCCGGAAAGCACATGGGCGTTGGCATCCCATTGCGACATCGGCGGAATGTCGGCCACGGTTTCGATGGTGCGCAGCAGATCGACCTGCGAGAGATGCTGCGTGACCCGCACGCCAGGCTTGACCCACGGCCCGGCGGCGACGGCGAAGGTGCGGTGGGCGTCGATGTGATCGGCGCCCGACTGCGCGTCGTCCTCGGTCAGCAGCACCAGGGTGTGTTTCCAGCCCGGCAGTTTGGACAGGCTTTGGATGATCTGCGCGGTGGCTTCATCGTTGTTCGCCACATAGCTGTCGGGGCTGGGCAGGCAGGGGTGACGGCCGGCGGTGTGGTCGTCGGGCAGCCAGATATAAAGCACGCGCGGCAGGGGGTGATGGCGCAGCCAGTTGTCCACGACTTTGGCGCGGTCGGTGTCGAGGATGAGGCGATCCCAGGCCGGGTAGTCCATGGCCAGATGGGAGCGCAGTGCAGGCGAGATGTCGCCGATTTTATTGCGCGAGGCAAACTCCCCAAAGTCTTCGAAACTCACCTTGTGCGCGAGCAGATCGTTGAACAGGAACAGCCGGGCCGGGTAGGTGATCCAGGGGTTGCTCCAATGCCCGAGCGCGGAGAGATTTTTGTAGATCGCATAAGGGTTGCGCGCATCGCTGGCGCCGGGGGCGAGCGACTGCGTCCAACCCGAATTGGCGATGTAACCGCGGTCGGAGTAGTACAACGGCCATGTGCGCTGAAGGAAGTCGGAGTCTGATCCGGCGGTCGTCCATTGATGGCCTTGCGAGGTCACTTCGCCATCGGCGTAGAAATTGACGAACAGCGCGCCCAGGTCGGCCATGCGATAGAGGTTGGGCAGTTCGCGCGGGCCGTAGAGGTTGAGCGCGGGGTCGGCCCAATGACCCGCCGCAGCGTATTTGCCGAAGTCTTCATCAAAGGTCTTGTTCTCGCGCAGGATGAACACGACATGCTGGATGTGGCCGTGCAACCAGGCTGCGGCTTTGGCGTTTTCGGACGCCAGTTGCCGACGCTGCTCAGCGCTGAAACCGTTGTTCGACAAGGCAGCTTGCGTCCAGATCGGGCCATGTGTGGGCAGTTCGCGCAGGTCGATGCGTTGCAGCACGCCCTGCATGAAATTGCCCACCCATTGATGATGGATATTCGGCCCGCCACCCATGCCCTTGGCGCTGGCAACGTACAGGGCGTTGCCCTGTACCGCCAACGCCGTGGGATACCAAGCCGTCGGAATGAGGGCGATGCGTTTGCCACTGGCGAGGTCGTACACCGCGACATCGTTGTTGCCCGCGTTGGCCACGAACAACTTGCCTTGCGACACCGCCAGCGCGCCCGGGTAAGAGCCGGGCGGCGCGCCGGGGTAGGGGCTGTCGTCAATCACCCGCACGACTTTGAGGGTCTGTGTGTTCACCGCGACGAGGCGGTCGAGGTTGGCGTCGGCCACCCAGACGTTCGGTGAGTCGGGTTGCGCCGCCAGCGCGGTGGGATGGGCGCCGGCCGCGCCGCTGCGCGGGCCGAGCACCGGGCCTGTGGGCACTGCGCCCAGCACCTTCCAGGCCGCGCGGTCGATGATGGTGACGCCATCGCCGCCCCAGTTGCTCACCACCAGCCGTTTGCCGCCATCGGCCAGAGTGACGGCGAAGGGGTAGCTGCCCACATTGAGATAGTGGGTCAGCCCAGTCTGCAGATCGATGCGCGCCAGACTGTTGGCCAGCATCCCGGTTACATAGGCGTGCCGCCCGTGCGGGCCGATGACCACGCTGTCGGGGTAGAAGTGACGGGTCTGCTGCCAGTCGCCGGCATATCGATAGGGGTATTGATCCCGCGGGAAGGGCTGCCACTGCAAGCGATAACGGCGAAGCAGATGCAGCGGGCCGTTGCCAGACGAGCCGAGGGCCAGAAGGTCGTCGCTATTGCCGCCCGTGGCGTAGAGCGTGCCGTCAGGCCCCGCGGCCAGCCCCTGAAACAGGCTTTGGCCCTTGATGATTTGCTCGCCGTCATCGGCTTTGCCGCCATTCTGATCGCCCTGTGCGACCGTCGCTCCGGGTGCTGCATGCTTTTTGTCCTTGGCAAAAAGGGCGCCCACACGGCCTTCGGGCTCCAGGGTCTCGGCAGCGAAACGCAGCACGTTCTGTTGTTTGCTCGCCCCTCCCGTGAGCACGGCCACATGACCGTCGCTGAGGGCGATCTGGGTGGGGAAGTTCGGGGTTTCAACGATTTGTCCTGCCGGGGTGAGCAGGCGGCCGCTGGGCAGGAGCGCACTTGGCGCTTGAGCCGCGAGGACGCTCTGGGACAGGCTCAGGGCGCCGAACACAAGGAGGGATGGGTAAGGGGGGTAAGGGCGATAAGGGCGAGTCATCGTGGAGACCTCTGGTCATTGAATTTGGCGTTGAACAAGTCGCTGTTGAACATAGGCAGGAACAGCGTCACGGGCGTGTCAAGATCAAAAAAAGAGGTGACCATTTGTGTCAGACAAGAGGCATCGCCTGCGCGAAATTGCGGTGTTGGAAAAACGGTATAAACTGTTTATTCGATTTTCATTGAAGGAGGCTGCCATGCCTGTTGCCAAATCCAACCCGTCCGCCAAAGTCACTAAATCCGCCGTCGTGCCCGCACGAGCGCCCGCTTCCGCACCACGCAAAACCGCCAAGCCCGCCACGCCGCAAAAGACCGCAGCGAAGCGGGCGACCCCTCATGCGGTAGCCAAGGGCGCTGCCAAGGGGGCGACTAAACCCACCGTCAAGGCGCCCGCACGCAAGGCGGCAGTCGCCAAGGCAGCGAAATCAACGTCCGCACCTGCCGCCTTGAGCAAGCCGCCCAAGATCAAACTGGTGCGCGACAGTTTCACCATTCCTCGCGCTGAATACGAGATGCTCGATGCGATCAAGGATCGTCTGGTCAAGCTGACGCGTCCTGCGAAAAAAAGCGAAGTTCTGCGCGCCGGCATTGCCTTGCTGGCCGCGCTCAACGATGCCGCCTTGCTGGCCGCGTTGGAGGCCGTGCCCGCCATCAAGACCGGCAGGCCGAAAAAGGCGAAGTGAGCGTTGCATGACGAGGTGGCGCGGATCTGGCTTCTCAGCCCGCGGTGCGTTTGTATTTCAAGAACCGCAGCCACTGCCGCACAAATAAAGGCTGGACGGCAGCAAACAGCACCAGCGGTACGGCTCTCAGCAGGTCTGCTTGCAGGCCGTAGAAAAGCCCCAGGCCCAGACTCGCCCCGCCCAGGAGCACCCACATGAAGACGCGCAATTTGAGGCCGCCGACCGACAGGCACACAGCGAGGCAGGTTTCAAAGTCGCGTTGCGTCATGCGTTCAGCAATGCCCGGACAGTTTTTCAGCAGACGATCGAGGCGCCATTCCAGAACGGCCCAGACGATGATCGCCAAAGCCAGCAGAACCAGCGCGAAAACCTTGCCCACGCGCTGCGGCAATGGGGTGTGAAACGCGCTCGGAACTAAGAAGAGCAGCAAGCCCAGCAGCATGAGCAGCAGCAAGACGCGAAAACCTGATCGCAATGCGCGCCGCAACTCGGTTTCCTGTGCGGCGTCGTGCAGCAGCACCCCCGGTCCGCGCCACGCCCGTGAGTAATACACCCGTCGACCGTCGGGCAGGGAGCGGAACAGGCATTCAAAACGGCTGGGCAAAAGCATGGCGGCTTCATTTCGACGGGCAGCGTGACCCGGCGCAGACGCGCTCAGACTGCCTGCCAGAACGCCGCAGCGATCAGTGCGGCTACCAGCACCCAGCCGCTGACTGCAGGCTGCCATTGCGCGGCGCCCCAGGCCAGCGCCACGGCCACGGCCACCGAGGCCACATTGCGGGCGTCGCCGAAGATGAGTTGCAAGACTTTTTTCATGCGCGGGCTCCTTGGGGGGTGAGTTGCGGTACGCGCAGCTTGAATGCAGACAGGCGGCCCGCGACGACATAAACGGCGAACAGCAAGAGCAGCGTGGCATCGCCCAGTGGCCACACTTTGGCTTCGTCGAGCAGGCCGCCAAGGCTCCAGAAAGTGCCGAAGGCGAGCAGGGCGCAGGCCACGGTGAACTTGAGGGTGTTCTCGGGCACTTTGGTCAGCGGTGCGCGCAGCACCAGGCCCACCACGATGACGGCGAGCAAGGCGGCCACCGCGCTGCCCGCCGCCTGCCCGTAGCTGATGGAGCGGCCCAGCGCCACCACCAGCAGCCACACCTCCAGTCCTTCGAGCAGCACGCCCTTGAAGGCCACGGCCCAGGCGACGCGGGCTTCGGCGTGGTCGATTTTGTGGCGGGTTTCGGCAAATTCCTTGGCTTCGTCGTGCAGCTTGGTGCGCCCGGCGTAGCGGCGGATGGCCTTGACGTACCAGCGCAGACCGAACAGCAGCAGAAACAGGCCGATGGCGGCGCGGATGAGGTCGATGTCGGCCTGCACCACATTCAGCGCCGTGCCGGTGACGACGATGAGCGCGGCCACCACCGCCAATGCGGCGGCGGCTGCTCCGGCGGCGCGGGCCCAGCCGATGGTCAGCGCCACGGCGAGCACGATGGTGAAGGCTTCCACCCACTCGACGGCGGAGGCCAGGAAAATGGCGGTCATACCGCCCCATTGGGTTGCGTTCATCAGGTGAGTTCCTCTATCGTTGTTTTGCGTGTGGGGGTCATGGTGGGGTAGAACAGGGTTTGTTCGGCGGCGATGCGCAAGGAGACGGTACTGCCCGCAGCAGGCGCAAGGTCATCGGGCACAGGCAGGCGCAGAGTCACGCCGTGCAGGTCGATGCGCAATTCGGTGTGCTCGCCCACGGTGAGGTGACTGAGCACCCGGGCTTGCACCGGCCACAGCAGAGCGTCCTGGTTGACGCGGGCATGGGGGAGGTGCAGCGCCGTGGTGCGCAAATACAGGCAGAGCGGCCCATCGGCCAGCGTCTTGCATTGCGGCGGGGCACACACCTCACCCCAAGGCGCATGCAGGCGCCCAGCACGCAGCTGCGCTGGCCACGGCCCATGCGCCCCGGTGAAGCGGGCGACGAACTCGGTTGACGGCTGGCGCAACAGGGCGCGCGGGCTGCTGAGCTGCAGCAGGCGGCCTTGCGCCATCACCCCGACGCGGTCGGCCAGGGCCAAGGCCTCGCGGTGGTCGTGGGTGATGTAGAGCGCGCTGATGCCGTGCTCGCGCACCACGCTGCCGATGAGATCGCGCAGTTCTTCGCGCAGCCCGGCGTCGAGGTTGGACAGTGGCTCGTCGCACAACAGCAGCCGAGGCCGCACCGCGAGTGCGCGGGCCAGCGCCACGCGCTGCTGCTGCCCGCCGGAGAGGGCGTGCGGATATCGCTCGGCCAGATCGGCCAGGCCCACATCGGCCAGAATGGCGCGGGCTTGCTCGCGCGACTTGTCGCGGCCCAGGCGGTGCAGCGGCAGGGCGACGTTGTCGAGCGCGCTCAAGTGCGGCCACAGCGCATAGTCCTGGAACACCATGCCGAGCTGGCGCTGCTCTGGCGGCAGAAAGGGGCCGCCTGCGGCGTCGATCACGGTGGCGCCCAGGCGCATGCTGCCGCCATCGAGCCGCTCAAGTCCGGCCACCAGGCGCAGCAGCGTGGTTTTACCCGAGCCGGAGGGGCCGAGAAGGCAGAGGATTTCCCCCTCCTGCAGTTGCAGGCTGAGGTCGTGCAGCGCGGTGGTGCCGCCGAAGCGCTTGCGCGCCGAATCGATGTGGAGCAGGGTCATGGTTCAGTGGGCACCGAGTTGGCGCCAAGCCACGGGGGTGAAGCGCTGATAGACCCAGCGCGCCAGCAGCGCGAAGGCCAGCAGTACGGCCATGCCGAGCACCTGCAGCCGCGCCTGCTGATGCAATTGGAAACCTCCGGCGTATTGCAGCAGCGCCACGGCCAGCGGCGGATGCCCGGCGGGGTAGAGCAACTCAGAAGCCGGCAGCTCGAAGGCAATCGATAGCACCGCCAGCAGCCAGCCATAGAACAAGGCGCCGGACAGCAGCGGTAAATGAATATGGCGCAGGGTTTGCCAGCGCGACAGTCCATGCACCCGCGCCGCGTCGGCCAGTGAGCGATGCAACTGCGCCACCGGCCCCATGAGGACACGACTGGTGGCGGGCACGGCCAGCGCCACATAGGCCATGCCCAGCAGCAGACTGCCGCCATACAGCGGCGCGTAAGGCTGGTTGTAGGCCTGCAGATAGGCGGCGGCCAGCACAATGAGCGGCAACGCCATCATTGCCAGCAAGGCCACGTCGAGCAGGCGGCCCACGCGACCGGGGCGGGCGATCAGCCAGGCAATCGGCAGGGCGATGCCCACCGTCAGGCTGGCGGCCACCAGCGCCAGTTGCAGCGAATAGCCGATGGCGGCAAGCAGCGGCGGCAGTGACGCGGCAATCTGCATCCAGCCCGCCTTGGGCCAGGCCACGCCCAGTGCGGCGAAGCTGGGCAGCGCCAGGGCGAACAGGCCCAGCGCGATCAGCAAAACGCCGTGCAGCAACTGATGGCTGGCCCGCAGCCGCACCCGCGCGGCGGGGCGGTGCTTGGCGCCCAGGGTCTGGTGCTGGCTGGCGCGTTGCCCCACGCGGTGCTGCAGGATGAGCGCGGGAATCACCAGCCCGAGCAGCAGCCAGGACGTGGCCGCGGCCAGCGGGAAATTGAGCGGCATGCCGTTGACCGCCTGATAGATGGCATACGTGCCCATGGTGAAACCGCTGCTCGCGCCCAGCGTGGCCACCACCGCGAAGTTGCGCAGCGATTCGGCGTAAGCGATGGCAAACCCGGCTGCCAGCGCGGGCAGCAGGGCGTTGAGCCCGAGCCGCAGCCGCCACAGCCTGGACAGGCCATGCACGCGCGCCGCCTCCTGCTGTGCCGCGCTGGTGTGGCGCAGGCTGCCTTGCGCCACCAGAAACACATAGGGCACGACCTTGAGCGCCAGAGTGATGACGATGCCCACCGGCCCGAGCAGCCATTGCGCCGCATGCAGCGCCGCGGGCCATGCGGCCAGCGGGCCGATGGGCGCGGCCAGCAGCATCCAGCCCGAGGCGAGGAAGAAGTCGGGGAAGATCAGCAGCAGCCACACCCCGGCCTCGATCCAGCCGCGCCCGTGCAGATCGGTACGTTCGCGCAGCCAGGCCAGCCACAGACCGAGCGGCAGCGCCGCAGCGCCCACGGTAAGCGCCACCCACAGCGAGTTGAACAGGGCGTGGAGTTCATAGCCCTGCACGGCGTGAAGCATGGGTTCAAGTGTGGGCCGCAGGTCGCCTTGCAGCAGATGCGGCATCGCCGCCGAGAGCAGAAAGCCCAGCAGCGGATAGGTCCAGAGTGCGATGAATACGGCGGCGGCGAGCAGCAGAACGAGGCGCGATACCCAATGTCGCAGACCAGCCGCCCTGCGGCCAGCCGCTGTTGAGGCGTCGGCGCCGGGCAGCCAGTTCATGGCTTGAAGCAGGGCGATCATGGTGCGTCGCTGTTCAATCTCAGCGGGCGATGTGCGCGGTGAACCAGTCGATCACCTGCGGCTCTTTTGGCCCCCAAACCGCAGGGTCGATCACCAGCGGCTGCACCGTGCCCAGTTGCTTGAGGCTGGGCAGCGGGGCGACGCCCTCGACCAGGGGCAGGTAGTTGGAATCTGCATTGGCATCACCCTGCTGCATCGCGGCCTGTCCCGCTGGCGACAACACCCATTGCACAAAGCGCTGCGCCTGCTGTTCGAGCGGGCCGGAAACCTGTTTGCCGATGGCCAGGTCGGACGGCAGCACCGTGGCCGGAGCTGGCGTGGCAATGCGCAGACCGGGCATTTCGTGCAGGAAGCCGATAGCCGCCGAACTCTGCACCACGGCGGCGTCGATCTGGCCGTATTGCAGCGCGCGCAGGGTCACGCTATTGGTGGGGAAGACCTTGAGGCAATTGGATTTGAGGTGAGCGAAAAACGCCTTTCCAGGCGCATCGCCCAGGTGTTGCAGCAGACCAGCGACCAGCGGATAAGTCGGCCCGGAGATGGCCGGGTTGTCCATGCCCACCTTGCCGCGTAGCGCGGGCTTGGCCAGATCGTCCCAGGTCTTGGGCCAATCGGCCGGTGCGATGGCCTTGGGGTTGTAGAGGATGACGCCGGCATAGGTCACGCCCACTGGCTGCCAGCAGTGGCTGGGCGGCACGAGTTGCTGGCCCAGCGCGGTGTAGCGCACCCCGGGCGTCCAGCCGCACTGCAGCAGGCCCTGCGCGGCAAAGGTCTGCATGGCCTGGTTGCCGTCGAGCCAGAGCACGTCCCACTGCGGGTTGCGGCTTTCGGCCTGCACCCGCGCCAGCAGCGGGCCGGTGCTCAGGTGAATGAGGTTGACCGGAATGCCGGTGGCCTGGGTGAAGGCCTGCGCTACATGCTGGTCATAGCCCATGGCGCCATAGACGGTCAGGGTGGCGGCGTGTGCCGTGCCAAGGGCGGCGGCGCAAAGCGCGGTGCTGCCCAACAGGCGCGCCAGCTTGTTGACGAAAGAACGGGTGGAGACTGACATCAGGAATCGCTCAGGTGAAACCGCACCCAGATGGTGAAGGCCATGTTCTTGCCTTGCAGTTCCTTGGGTGTTGCGGGGTAGGGGGCGTTGCGCACAGCTTCCAGCGCGGCATGGTCGAGCAGGTCGGCGCCGCTGGAGGTGACGACGCGCAGATGGCTGACGGCGCCGTCGCGGAAGTCGAAGCCCACCAGCGTCTTGCCGGTGAGCTGCATCATGCGGGCGGCCTGCGGATAGCGCACCGCGGCCTGGATGGCGCTGCGCAACTCGGCCTCGAAAGTGGCCTTGATCGAGGCCACATCCGGCGCTGGGGGAGCAGGGGGCTGCGGCGGTGCGGGCGGCGTGGGCGCGGCCACCGGCATGGCGGGCCGGGTGTCGGGTGCGGGTGCGGGTGCGGGTGCGGGCGGCGCCTGCACCTTGGGTGTGGGCTCAGGCGCGGGCTGTGGAGCAGGCTGCGGCGGCGGTGGCTGCACCGGCTTGGGTTGCACCTTGTGGACGATAGGCTTGGGCAGTGGCTTGACCACCGGCTTGGGCACGGGTTTGGGCTCCGGCGGTTTCGGCGTGGGCGGGGTCACGGTCTTGGGGGCGGGCTTGGGCGCTTCGAGCACGATCTGCACGGGCGGCGGCGGGGGAGGTGGCGCAGGGTGGCTGCTCCACCAGACGATGGCGGCGATCAGTGCCGCTTCGAGCAACAGCGCCGCCAGCGCAGCCAGCGGCCAGCGTTTGCCGTCCTGGTCTTCGCGCCACGGGGCGGGGGGGTGATGCAGCACGGCGCTCATTGCCCGCCGTCCCCGGCTTGCCGGGCTGCTAGCCCGATTTTTGTGACCCCGGCAACGCGGCAGGCGTCCATGACCGTCATGAGTTGCTGCAGAGAAACGTCTTCTTCCCCGGCGATGGTGACCTGCATCGTATCGGTGTCCGGCTTGCTCTTGAGCAGGGCGGTGAGTTGCTGCGGCGACAGCACCTTGCTGTCGTAGTGAATGGCGCCGGACTTGTCCACCGCCAGGGTGATCTGCGGCTTGGGCATGCTCTGCGCTGTGGAACTGGTGGGCAGGCGCGAGGCGATGCCCGCGTCTGGAATCATGTGCAGCGTGACCATGATGAAGAACACCAGCAGGAAAAACATGATGTCGATCATCGGAATGATCTCGATGCGCGCTTTTTTCGCTTCAAAATATTTCATGGTGGATCAAACAAAAATGCCGCGGCGATTGCGCCGCAGCCCAAGCGTGCGAACTCCAGCGCACGCGACCTGGAGAAGTTGTGCGAACGGCGTCAGGCCATCTTTTGCTGCAGAGTTGCGGCTGGCTGTGCCGCCGGGCGCAGGGCCTGCCCGTTCTGCGCCACGACCACCGGGCGCACGCCGCCCTCGCGGTAATGCGGGTACATGCGGTTGGACAGCATGAGCTTGATGCGCTCGAGCTGATGCATCACCAGGCGCACGCGCTGGTTGAGCGCGTTGAAGGCCACCAACCCGAGCACGGCGATGAACAGCCCCGCAGCCGTGGCCAACAGCGCTTCGCCCACGCCGCCGGTGACCGCTTGCGTTGCCGCCCCCGGGTTGGACAGCGCCGAGAAGGTGTTGAACATGCCGATGATGGTGCCCAGCAGACCGAGCAGCGGCGCCAGGGTGACGATGGTGTCGAGCATCCACAGCCCGCGGTCGATGCGCGGGGCCTGATCCATCACCGCTTCTTCCAGCCGGTCGGTGAAGTGATCAAGCGGGTCGGCCAGGTCGTGCTG
>NZ_NCKP01000069.1:0-20611 GCF_002282795.1 Thiomonas sp. 13-64-67 | reverse complement strand
CGTCGCCGGTTTTCTCCGCCATGTCGGGCCATTGGGCCGACACCGCCTGAGCCATGTCGGCAAAATTTCCCGACACCCTAAAGTTTTGTCGCCCAAATGCCGCGACAGGCCGCCCGTTCACCCCGCGCGGCTCGCCTCATTTGTGCGGTTTTTCACGAAATCGGCTTGGCACGGCATGTGCTCTATCTCTCCTGCCCATCGGGGGGTGATGTCAGTCCACCGCAGTCTGGGGCATGCAGCATCTCCAGACCTTGTTTCGCCCCGGCTGCGGATTTTTTTACCCTACCGTTCTTGATTTACAGCACTTCCACTCTCAGGAGTTCCAGATGAAAAAGCAACTGCAACAAGGTTTCACGCTGATCGAATTGATGATCGTCGTGGCGATTATCGGTATTTTGGCGGCCATCGCGATTCCGGCGTATCAGGATTATGTTATCAGGGCGCAGGTTTCGGAAGGCCTTTCTTTGATGGATGGCCTTAAAACACCTATGACAGAATACTACTCCAACAACGGCACTTTCCCAACTAATGGGCAGGGTGGTATTGCTACAGACACTGATATTAAAGGGAACTATGTTTCCAAAGTTGATACCACTGCCGCTGGTTTGATCACGGCCACATACGGTGGCACCAAATCAAATTCTGTGATTAGTACTGGAACTCTGAATTTGTCAGCCATTACAAACAAAGGCTCGATTCAGTGGAGTTGCAATTCATCTACTATTAAACAAAAGTATCTGCCATCTTCCTGCACTAGTACGGCTCCGTAACGCAAAAACGGGGACAGATCTAGCTTCCTACTCCCCCTTCTTCACCACAAAACCCGCCGCAAGGCGGGTTTTTTTCACCCGGAGGCCCCATGCGCAGCCATCGCGGTTTCACCCTGATTGAACTGATGATCGTGGTCGCCATCATCGGCATTCTCGCGGCGATTGCGATTCCGGCATATCAGACCTATACCATTCGCGCCCAAGTCACCGAAGGGCTAAGCCTGATGGATGGGGCGCGGATCGGCGTCTGGGATTTCTACGCCCAGAATGGCCGCTTTCCGGCGAATAATGGCTCCATCCATCTGCCCTCGCCCGGTTCGATTTCCGGCAACTACGTGTCGAGCCTGAACGTGAGCAATCCCGGCAGCGGTGTGCTCGTCACCGTGACCTACGGCGGCAAAGCAAACTCCGCCATCCAGGGCAAGACGTTTTATCTCTCCGGCGTCGCCGGAGCGAATTCGATCACTTGGCGCTGCACCAATGCCCCAGGCGGCACAACTCCCGCCACGGCGGTGCCTGCGCAATACCTTCCGGCGTCTTGTCGTTAAGCGCCACTGCCCTGTCCCTCAAACGACCGTTTCCTGGACACAGCTCGCGCTTACGGATCGACTTGTTGCAGTACGTATGTATGACGTACAATATCGGACATGTGTACGTACATAACTGAAAGAGGTACGGTATGGCAGCAAAATCGGAACGCTTTGAGCTTCGGATCGACGAAGAGCAACTTGCGCGGGTTGATGAGTGGGCGAGCGAGCAACCGGACCAGCCAACGCGAGCGGAAGCTGTGCGCAGGCTAGTCAACCTGGGCCTGTCGGCTGGTTCGAGCCGCGCCGTGCACTTCAGCGACGGGGAAAAGATGCTCATATTGATGATGGGCGACCTATTCAAAGCACTGAAGATCAAGGACCCGGAGTCGAACCCCGACTTCCTAGCTCAAGTCATCTACGGAGGCCACTACTGGGCACCGAAATGGGATATGCAAGGGGTCTTCCACGACCACGTAGACAACCCGCGAGACGTGTCCTATGTCGTTGACGTTCTCGACATGTGGTCCTTCATCGAGGAGGCCTACGAACGACTTAATTCTGAGCAGAAAGCGGCCATCGCGGCCGAGGTGGACGAGTGGGCCACCGATGTGAAATTCCACGGGTTTGATGGCAATAACGAATGCGGCCAGATGAGCATCGCCGGCTTCCTGGTCAACAAGATGGGTCGGTTCAGCCGATTCAAAGGACGCGATTTGAACTCGCACTGCCAGACCGAGGGACGCTATCGCCGCATGATTACGGCCTTCGAGCCAATGCGCGCGAGCTTGGTCGGCGGCGGCCTCAACGTGCAGCAGCTTGTTACCTTGCTGAAGCGGTAATCCGCGGCTATCGCTCCTGCCCGCCGCGGCCCTTGTCCGGGACTTGGTTGCGTTCCTGGGCACGCTCCCTGGGGTGGGGCTTGGCAACGTCGCGGGCGGCTTCCAGGACCTTCCTTCGAGCTTCCAGTGCCGGATCGGCCAGGCGCACGTCCAGACGCTTTTCAACCGTGACGCGGATGGCCTCATCCTTGAATTGCTCGCTGCCGGTCAGTGTGAGGGTCTGGCCGAACTTCTGCCGCGCCAGGGCCAGCCCGGCGGCCAGGGCCTCGCGGTCGGTGGCGCCGGCGGCGCTGAACGTGATGCGCCGCCCCGAGTCGGTGAACACGTGCCGTTCCTTGGCCTGGTAATGCACGTCGCCCGTGCGGCGATCCACCTGGTAGCCCAGCTGGTCGAGCATCGCCAGGCGGCGCGGCGATAGCGGCTCCTGCCGGCCGGCCGGGGCCTCGATGGTGATGCCGTCCTTCTTGGCGTTCTCCTGCTCGGCCTTTTCCAGCTCCTTCGCGCGGCGTCGGTCGGCGTAGGCCCAGCCGCGCAGCTGGCTGATGGCGGCCTGGTCGCCTTCCTGGGCGCGGTCGCCCGTCCACTCGCGGAAATTCTGCGGCCGGTCGGCCCGCTCGGCCTTCCTCTTGTCGTCCAGCTCGGCGCGCAGCTGCTCGCGCGCCTGCAGGGCCTCCATCGCGGCCACGCTGTACAGCGCCTTGCGCATCGGCGCGGGCATGTCGGTTCGCCGGATTTGCTCGCGCCGCGCCTTGTGGTGCGCGGCCAGGTCGGTGAAGCGCGCTCGGTCGCCGGTGCGCAAGGCCGCGCGGCTCTGCTGCCGGGCCTTGGTCTGCTCGGACAGCCATTCGTCGTACTGCTGCCGCAGGCGCGCTCTAGCCTGCGCGCGTTCCTCCCGCGCCTGGTCGCGCCGGCTCGGATCGCGCGCCGGTTCTCGGTGCTTGTCGTAGCTGCGGGCCGGCTGCTCGATCTGAATGGCACGGATCGGCGGCTGGTACTCGCCCAGCCGCTTGACCAGCTTGCCACGGCCCAGCCCCTCGTGCATGTCGCTCGCCTTGATCGGCGTGCGCTCCGGGTGGGTCTTGTCGTAGATCGCCAGGCCCTGGCCCTTCTCGCGCAGCTCAAGCCCATGCTTGGCAAGCTCGCCGTGCAGGTCCTGCCAGCTGGTGCGCGGGTCTTTCAGCAGCGCCGCGACGGCCTGGCGCGGCTCGCCTCGCGCATAGCTGAACAGGCTTTCCTGACCGCCGACTTCCTCCATGTCGCGCGCCTTGGTCGGGCGCTTCTCCTGCATCCGGGTTTCCTTGCTCGCCCGAACGATGGCCTTCTGGCCGTCGCGGTCGATGACCGCATACTGGCCCTTGTCGTGCTCCCAGCCCTGGGCGAGTTCGACCTCGCGGCAAACACGGTCGAGCTTGTAGAAGTCGCGCGACGGATAGACGGCCTTGTACGTCTCGGGATTCACCCGGTTGATGAGCATGTGCAAGTGGTCGTTTCCGGTGTCGCGGTGGACCGCGAAAACGTACTGGTGCCCCTCCATCCCTACGGCCTTCATCGAGGCATGGCCGGCCTCGAACATCTGCGCATCGCTCGGCCGCTCGCCCGGCCGCCAGGACAGCAGCGTGTGATAAACCGGGTCTTTCGCCCGGCTGCACATGTCTGATACCGCCTTCATTTCCGCGTGCGCCGTGCGCACGGAAAGGCAGTTCGTGAACATCGTAGGCCGCGACGGATCGCGCCCATATTCGGCCTCATCCTTGACCTTGGCGTGTTCCTCTTCCTGTCCTTCCAAGCGAAGCACGCCCACGCGCCCAAGGGTGGGTGCTTGGCTCAAGGTGCGCGCCTTGGACGGCGGCGGACCATCGGCGGACAGCTCGGCATCGTAGGCCGCACGCAGGGTGGCGTCGCGGCTCGGGTGCGATAGCGCCGCCTCGTCGTCGTAGCGGCCGGCCAGCTCGATGTCGCGCGCCAGCTCGGCGGCGGTGCGGTCGATGTCGCCCGCCTCGCGGTCTAGCTCGGCCTCGCGCTCGGGCGAGTGCCGGCTGACGTATTCGACGGCCTGCCGCCAGCTGCTATTACCGTCGCCACGGTGCGGCACGACCTTGGGGATCACGTCGCAATCCTCGCCACGGCCTTCTTGATCTCGATGAGGATGGCGGCGTGCTCGTAGGAGTTCGCGCCGCCGCCCTCAAGGAACAGGTGTTTCTGCAGGCCGCCGAGCCGGCGCAGCTCGTTGATGACCTGACTATCGACGGTGTTGCGTGTCTTGCGTCCGAGCGCGCAGGCGCGCAGGAACTCGGACACGGTTGCGCCCGCGTCGCGCGCCTTCTCCATGATGGCGTCCGCCTCTTCTGGCGTGACGCGCACGGCAAGCGCCAGGGTGCGCTTGCGGCTGTCGCTGTTGCTCATCTGCGGCGGTCCTCTGTTCGGATTTCACTTGGGGCCGAAGGCCAGGCGCTGCCGGTGGCAGCGCGGGGTTGGGGTCTCGGGGCGAAGCCCTGAGCAGGGAGGGAAGGCCAGCATAACGAGTGCAACGAGTGGCGCGGGCCGGTGGAATACTGTCGCGTCAGCGGCGGTATTACATCCCCTACCCTGTCCCATACTCAACTATCACAGGCAGTTCATACATGTTTACCACGTGCGGCGATTATTGACAAGGGCAAAACCGGGGCATACAGTTGCACTCGGTGCCGTAAGGTCGGCATCACGTCAATCATGAGGACAAACATAATGGCAGGAAAACCAAAGACATTCACAATGAAAGCACGTGACGATGTGGCATCGATCATCGCCAGTCTCCCGGAGAAGCCGAAGGCGGACAAGGGACTGGCTGCGAAAGACATCATCACATCGCTGAAGGCCGAGATTAGAACCGCGCAAGAGAAGGGCTACACGATTGAAGAAATCGTGCAGTCGTTCAAACAAGGCGGCGTGGACATCGGACTAACGACGCTCAAGGCCGCTATGCGGCAATCGACCAAGAAGCGACCAGCAAAGGCCGCAAAAAAGGTCGAGTATGAAGGCGGAAACAGTGCCGCGCCGCAAGCGCGGCGAACGGTCACGCCAGAGGAACGGCAGGTGCTGCGCGATGAGACGGAAACTACGCTGACACCAGCGGCAAGCAAGCGTGGTATGCGATGAAACGATTTGTGATGGTACTGACGGACAAGGGCGGCACCGGCAAGTCAACGATGACGCGGGCCATTGCGGACAGGTATGCGCGCGATGGCATCAAGGCGCTTCTGGTCGATGGAGATGGCGAAGTGGGTCAGCTTTACCAGCACTATTGCAAGCTGGATGAGGACGGCAATCCGGCCACGCAAAATGCCGGTGATGGCGTCATGACGATGCGCGTCACGGGCGAGGAAAAAGAGCGCGACAAGCTGCTGGCGATGCTGGACTATGACCTGCCGGTGGTCCTGGTCGATATGCCGGCGGCGTCGATCACGGCGCTGGCGAAATTCGACGCCGAAGTAGGCTTCTTCGATGAGCTGCAGCGGTCGGGCTACAGGCCGACGATGGTCAATGTTCTGTCGCCCTTCCAGTCGAGCACGCGCACGGTGCAGCAAATGGTCGATCTGGCGGGCAAGAGCGCCGATTACGTCGCGGTCGTGAATCGCTGGTTCGGCGACGATGAGGATTTCTACATGTGGTTCGGTGACGGCAACGGCAACCCGCCCAGCCGGGGCCGCGCCATGCTGCCGGACTACGGCGGCGAGGAAATCGACCTGCCGAAGCTGCAGGCCGGCGTCATGGTCGCCATTGATGACCGCATGATGCGCTTCGCCGATGCGGCGGCCGATGGTTCGCCGTTGTCGCGGGCGCAGCGGTCGCGCCTCATCCGGTGGATGAAGGATACCGATGCGCAGCTGGATAAGGTCGCGGACAAGATCGGCCTGGGAGCGGGGAAATGAGCAAGCAGGCATTCGACAAACTCATGGGCCAGCTGCCCGACGAGGACAAGAAAGCGATCTATGCGGCGGCGGCGGCCTACGGCCTCGATTTCGAATCGCCCGAGTGGATTCCGTTCGCCATCAGCCAGCACGGCCTGCTGGCAATCCAGCACGCCATCGAGGATCTGGGCGCGGCGGTCAAGGAAGGGTCGGATCACGCAATCCGCCAGGCCATGAAGGCCATCCATGCCGCCAAGGATGCGGAGCTGTCCGAGGTCGAGAAGGCGGCGGCCGAGATCGGCGCGGGGCTGCGGAAAACGGCGGCGGACGGTCGGCAAAGCCTGGAAGCGCAAGCGGTGAAGATGACCGCGCAGCTGACGGAACAGCTCACGCGCACGCTTCAAGCCACGGCGGCGGACATCATCGCGCGCCAGGTCGATCCGTTGAACAGGGCGCAGCAGTCGTTGACGCGGACGGTCGAGGCGGCCAACGCCCGCATGGCCGCCGCTGGCCGGTGGTTTGGCGCAAAGGCCGTGGTCCTGGCTCTGGCCCTGACCTTGATCGTCGGCCTGGCCGCGTGGGGCTTGGTCGGCTGGGAACGGCACGAGGTCAGCGGCCTGCTGGCCCAGCAGGTGCAGCTACAGGCCACCATCGCGCAGGAGCAGGCCACTGTGGCCGCACTGGACAAGCGCGGCGGCCGCGTGCGGTGGTCGACGTGCGACGGGCGACTGTGCTTCGAGGTCAGCGGCAACCAAGGCCAGGACAGCAGCGGCAATCCGACCCCGCTCGGTGGCTGGACCACCAATGGCGGCAAAGTCGCGCTGGTGATTCCGAGGGGGTATTGATCGGCCCGGTGCCCGTCAAGCCCCGTCGTTCATTTCGCGTGCGCCTTGTGCGCGTCAACGTAGGAGCGCAACACGGCATTGATACGGGACTGATACCGCTTGCCCGTGTGCTTGAAAAATTCCAGCACTTCAGCATCAATGCGCAGCGTGATTTGCTGCTTGATGTGGGGCAACTCCGCTGCTGCCTTCAGCCAGACAGCAGCAGGCAGGCTCGGCGCGTCGCTGTAGTCGATCTGCTCATCCGGCATCGAAGCCACAGCATCTAGCCGGGCCTTCTGCTCGGCGCTCAAGACGGGCGGCTTTTTCAGGTCAAGAGTTCGCTTCACGATATTGCTTTCTTTCGTCGGCATTGGCTTTCCTCGCAGAGAGAAGACGGATGGCGTCCTCGTGTCGAACGGTGTAGACCACATACAGGACAGCCGAGTAAGCAAGCCCAATCGTGGCCCATCGATCTTCCCCGTAGTCCTCGCGTCCGTCGTAGGCCTCAATCCGCCCAGCGTCGTAAAAAACAAGCCCGGCATCCTCGAAGGAAACGCCGTGCTTTTCCATGTTTCGTGCCGCTTTGTCGGCGTCCCATTCAAGTTCCATCGCGGCTTTATTGTAGTCTCGTTTTGTAGTTACATCAAGCTAAGCAACTCATGCCTTGGGCGTTTTGCTTTTCGGGGCCGTGGCGCTCGCCGGCCGCTCGCCCTGCGCTGCGATCTGACCGCGCAGGATCGCGGCTTCCTCGCCGGCGGCCTTGGCATCCTTGCGGGCCTGCTCCACCTGGCCGGCCAGGTCCTCGGCGCGGGCCTGCGCGGTCTGGATCGTCACGCGGGCGTCGGCCAGGGCCTCGGCCTGCTGCTCGGCGCGTTCCTGCGCCCGCTGCAACTGCGCGGCGGTGCGCTCTGCTTCCTTCTTGGCGTCCACCAGCCGGCCTTCCAGGTCGGCTTTCTGCGCGGTCAGCACGGCCGCCTGCTGCTCGGCCTCGATGCGCCCTTGGCGCTCTTTCGCCAGCTCGGCGCGGATCGCGGCCAGGTCGGCTTCCAGCCGGGGCATGGCCTCAAGGCGAAGGGTGGCCTTCGCCAGCTCGGTGCGGGCCGCCTCGGCGGCCTGGCGCTCGTGCACGGCTTCTTCCTTCGCACCAATCAGGTCGGCGGCCAGTTGCCCGGCCTTGCCCTCGGCGGCGGCCTTCTCGGCCGCCAGGGCGTCCAGGGCTTCGCCTTGCTCGGTGATGGTGTCGGCCTGGCGCTCGTTCTCCGCGGCAAGGTCGGCGGCGGTCTGCTGCTGCTCGGCCAGTTCGGCTTCGAGCGGGGCGCGGGTGGCCGACAGCTCGGCGGCCATGAAGTCCAGGACCGCGCGCTGCAAGGCCGGGGGTAAGACCAGCTCGGCAGCGGCCTGGCGTTCCTGGCCGACCTTCCACTGCTGCAACAGCTTGGCGATGGTGCCCATGCTGCCCTGCCCCAGCCGCTCGCGCACGGCGCGCAGCGTGGGTTTGCTGCCTTCGGCCTTGATGGCGTCGGCGACCGCGTGGACCTGCTCGGGGGTGATGGTGGCTTCGCGTCCCATGCTGCGGCTCCTTTCCGATATGATACGGTACGATATGATTGATATGATACGCTACGATATTGAAAAGCGCAAGCCCGGCAGCACGGACGCGGGACGGCCTGCCAGCCGCGGCCAGGTCGGAGGGGTCGCCTCAGAATTCGGAGAAAATCGTACGCTAACAGTGGCCGGCGCGGCTGATCGCTCGTCCGGTCAATGCCTGCGCGTCATCGTGCTAGCGCACGATAAAGCGTGGCGCGATGGACACCAAGCAGTCGGGCAACCTCGGCTACAGGCTTGCCGTCTTGCTCGATAAGCTGGCGCGCGTGGACGATACGTCCAGCGTCAAGTGTTGGAGTTGGGCCAAAGCGCACGCCGCGCGCTTTCGCCGCAACCCGTCCGGCGCTGGTACGTTCCACGATCAGGGAGCGCTCGAAATCCGCCATACCGGCGAACACGGTGAGAACCATGCGACCGGCCGGAGTGGTTGTGTCAGCCCACGGTTCAGCGAGCGATCGCAGACCCGCCCCGACATCCTTGATACGTTCCGCGATGTCCAGCAGGTCGCGCGTAGACCGGGCCAACCGATCAAGGCGCGTGACCGTCACCACGTCGCCGGCGCGGAGATGCTCAAGCAGACGGCCAAGCTCTGGCCTGTCGCGTTTCGCGCCACTGACCTTTTCTTCGAAAATCCGTGTGCAACCGGCTTCGCGTAACGTGCCTCGTTGCTGGGCGAGGTCCTGGCCTTGGCTTGACCATGTTGTACCTGTCGCAATATATGTCGCAGAAATTCTATCACTCGCGACAAAGATAAGCGACACGCAAAAGCCTTATGCGACAGGCGTCCGATGTCATTTTCAGAAGGCGACTGCACAAAATTCAGAAGCGGAGTGCACCACGAGCGTAAATGTTCCGATTGGGGTCGGGTGGCGAGGCGCGGGGTCAAAACTGAACGAGTGGTCGTTCCGACTAACGCGGTCATTTGTCGCTACTTTTTGATCAGTAGTAGTAACTATTCTGATGTTTCGGCAGTCCTCGGATCGCACTGACACCGTGTAGGCCTATTCTTGATGGCTTGAAAAGTCCGAACCTAATCGATCGTTTACCAGGCATCATCTCAATTGACATCATGATGTCATTATGTTACGATGCGTGGATGGTCACCGAATTTGGAAACTCTCCCCTTTACACGAAAGTCGAGATAGCGCTCGCCGCAGACATTGCTACGGCTGTGCTGCCTTGTGGTAGCCAACTTCCCTCTGAAAATAGCCTAGTAGAGCGCTTTGAGGTCAGTCGGACAACAGTGCGAAAAGCGATTGAAAATTTAGTGGCCCGCGGCTTGGTCGAGATCCGACGCGGCAAGGGCACTTTCGTCACTGAGCCGAAGCTCACCCAAGAATTGAACGAGTTAAGCGGATTCGTGGAAGACATGGTAACGCTTGGCCGCCACCCTACCGCTCGGCTCTTGGACAAACGACCTATGCCCGCCACAAAAGAGGTCGCGCAGCACTTAGGCGTCACACTCGGCGCACAGGTCTACCGCATCGAGCGCGTGCGCTTGGCTGATGGCGTGGCCATGTCGTTCGACGAAACCTATTTGCCGCTCGATATTGGCGAGAAGGTCGCGAGCAACGATCTGGAGGCAGAGCCGATCTTTGACCTGCTGGAAAACAAGTACGAGTTGCCTTTGGTCGAAGCCCAGTATCAACTCGAAGCGGCTACAGCAAATGAGCACGTCGCTCAAGCATTAGGGATCGAGGTCGGAAGTCCGATTTTCCTTATCGAGCGCACCTCCTACACCGAGGGGCATCGGCCGGTCGATTACGAAAAGCTCTACTACCGTGGCGATCTGATCCGGTTTTCCACGCGATTGTCCCGACGTGTGCGCACGCGAACGTGACCGGGAATCGCTGCAATGGAAAACTCAATGATTCTTTGGCTATTCGTGGCCGCCTTCGGCGCGAGCGCCTTGGGTGGTGTGCTGGGCATGGCAAGCGGCATCTTTATTGTGCCGATTCTTACGCTGCTATTTGGCGTGGATATTCACGTGGCCATCGGTGCGAGCATCGTCTCGGTCATCGCTTGTTCGTGTGGCAGTGCAGCGCCATTCTTGAAAGGGCGCTTGACCAACATCCGGCTCGCTATCGTTCTAGAGACGGCCACCACGCTTGGGGCGGTAACCGGTGTGCTCCTGATCGGTATTGCCTCAACGTCCTTTCTCTATGGCTTGTTTGCCGTCATTCTGGTCGTCTCGGCAAAACAGATGCTTGCTCGCCGTCGTGAGGTGATTGATACCAGTGCGCCCAATGTGAAGAGCTGGGGTACGGTGCTGCGCCTGCATTCGAGTTTTCCCGACCGTGTCCTAGACCGAGACGTGCCGTATCAAGTCGGTCGCGTGCCGCTCGGCCTATCGTTGATGTACGGCGCGGGCCTGATCTCGGCGCTGCTCGGCATCGGCTCCGGTGCACTCAAAATCCCGGCGATGGACACTGCCTTGCGGCTGCCTATCAAGGTTTCATCCGCCACATCGAATTTCATGATCGGCGTGACGGCGGCGGCGAGCGCTGGGGCCTACTTCGTGCGGGGAGACATTGATATCGGCATTGCTGGCCCCGTCGCCTTGGGCTCCGTTGTCGGGGCGCTACTGGGAGCGCGCTTGCTGATGGGGCTTCCCGCCGACAAGCTGCGTATCTTCTTTGTCATTGTCCTGGTCCTACTCGCCATTCAAATGCTTCTGAGCGCTTTGGGCGTGCATATTCCAGGAGGCTCGGCATGAGGTCTAGAACCGACAATTTCGAACGCCGTGAACAGATCATCGCTGCATTGCTTTGGTATGGCACCTGGCTTGCCTCGGCTGTTATTACTGCTGGCATGACCTTGGATGCCCTCCAGCCGTTCGAGGGTCAGCTAAACCTGGGTTTTAGCGGCTACGACATCGTGAAAGCCGGTGTGGCGCTATTCATTCTTTTGCCGGTGGCGCGCGTGGCACTGATGTTGGGTATCTTTCTGCGCGAGCGTGACTATGCTTACACGGCGATTTCGGCCCTTGTCCTGGCAATCATCGCGGCGGGAATCATAATCGGACTGTAATGGAAGCAGAGCAAAGCTCCTCCAGAGCAGGCCACATATCATGTCCTGTGATGTAAGTCTTTTCGCATCAGTGCATTTTGCAGTGTCACGCCCCGCCGAATAGGAAATCCTCGCTCCACCACTTGAAAACCGTGGCGTAGAAAGAATGGTTCAGCGGTCTTGCTTACATCCGCCGTGAGTTCGCTAATCCCCAGTAGCTTGGCTTCGTCATGGACACGACTCATTAGCAAGGTACCGACACCTCGTCGCGGATAGGCCTCCGACACAAAGAAATGATCGATGTATCCGTTGGGCTGAATGTCAGCGTATCCAGCAATTTCACCTTCGGCTTCAACGACAAACGGTCGTAATTCCCTCATGCGGCTAACCCACACTTCTGGGGCGATGTCTGTCGGTGCCCAAGCCTCTATTTGTGCAGCGGTGTAGTCACGTGATGCGATGTCATGGACAGCCGATAGAAAGACCTGAAATAACGCGCCCTCGTCCCCAATTCTGAACCGTCTAATTTCCATCGATTCCCCATAAAACAGTAATTTAACGTTATGCGTTTAACTTCCGTACTGGGCAAGAACTGTCTGCTTTTGGCCGATTCGAGACGGTCAACTCTCTCAGATTCTGGTAAGCAGTTTTAAGCCATCTGGCCTTAGTTCTCCCTTGGGGGATACATGCCGGTACAGCGTCTGCCGTGTGATGTTCATCTCAGCGCAAAGGTCGCCCACCTTAGTTTCAGGCTGACCCATGGACGCCATTGCCAGCCGAAGCTTGGCTGCAGTCATTTTGAACGGCCGCCCACCTTTCCTCCCACGTGCTCGTGCTGAAGCCAAGCCGGCTACGGTGCGCTCCGAGATCAGCTCTCGTTCGAATTCTGCCAGCGCTGCGAAGATGCCAAAAACCAATTTCCCGGCAGCGCTTGTCGTGTCAATGGCTGCACCCTGGCCGGTTAACACCTTGAGGCCGACTCCCCGCGCTGTCAGATCATGGACCGTGTTGATCAAGTGACGCAAATTCCGCCCTAATCTGTCCAGCTTCCACACCATTAATGTATCGCCCTCGCGCAGCGCCTTGAGGCAGGCAGCAAGGCCCGGCCGGTCTTCGCGCTTGCCGGATGCCTGATCTTCGTACAACTGCGCCTGATCAACACCAGCTTCAAGAAGCGCATCGCGCTGCAGGTCCGTGGTTTGGGATCCATCCGCTTTAGATACTCGCATGTAGCCAATCAGCATTTTCCACCTGTCACATATACGTTCGATTATGTGACAGTGTGAACCAGAAAGTTCCGAACGTCAAAAGTTGTCACTTAACCCGTCATTCATACTAAGGCATGTAAAGGGTTCATCAGGCACATAACGTGACAGAAATTCCGAGGGGATACCTTCCTTGGCAAAGGTGACGCGCAAGCGTTCCAGTGATTCGGGGTCGCGTCGTCCAAAGGATGCCAGCGCGAACAGCGAGCGAGCCGTCTCGGGGTTGTGCCGCGCCTCGGCGACGGCTTCGTTGATCACTTTGATCGCCTCCTGCCAGTGGTTGATAGGTTCTTGCTTTCGCTTATCCATCGGCAGACCGTTGGTGAACCCGGCTTGTGGCTCTGACACGAACAGCGCTGCTTGCTCCCCGGGCGGACTCAACACCTTCGATTCGATAAGGGCGATGGCGGTGGCCGCCGCCTCCAGCATCGGTAACTGCACTACCGGGTTCAGAATTTCATAAGGACGCCATAGGCTTTGCCCGGCACGCAGCGGATGACCGCAGCATTCCCAGACGTGCCGGATATATCCCGCATGTGCCCCGCAATGCGAAAGTGGAGTGTTCAGCTCATCAAGAAGCGTGCGAAGCAATCGAAACCAGACGCCGGCATGGATGCGTCGGCACGGCAGCTCCACATACCCCGTTGTCAACGCCTGCCAGGTGCGGCGGTCCATCGCCGCAATCGCGTCGCTGGCCGTGCGCGGGGCAGCATCGATGTTCTCCCAACCGAGCAACCGCCCTGGCACGCCCCAATAGAATTCCAACCAGCAGCCATGCAGCGGGCAGCTCAGCATCAACGGTAGCTTCCATGCGAGCAGCACAGCCTGGCTCGCGGGATCGTTCAAACAGATCGGGCACGCCCGGCGACTCGGCTGGCTGGGTATCCACGCGCGCCAGCGCGTGATCGATCTGGTCTTGCGGTTGCGCCTTGGCAGCAGCACCGAAAACTGGAACGTATAGGTTTCCAGGACGGACGGCACCGAATCGTCGAGGCTGTCCAACAGCCACGGCACCCAGCCTGCGAAACTCATGCCGCGCAGCCGATCCAGCTCGATGCCGCTTCGCCGGGAAAGCGCCGTCAGTAGCGACAGCGGCGGTGCGGTGTCCAGGTCATCGACCTGACCGTGACCGAGATCGTGTTCCAACAGGTCGATCATGTCCATCTGATAGCAGACGGCGACACGATTGAGCCACGAGGACAAGGCTTCGCCTTCCTTGGGTGCTGGATGGAGCGGCCAGCGTGGTGCCGGATTCACATCAGTTCCCGCTCGAACTGGCGTCGCCGCTCACTGGGGCCGGTGTAGTTGGCCATGCTGAGCGTGCGGTGGTTGATCGCTTCTTCGCCGCTCTCCACGGCGGCGATGGCCGTCGCCATCAGTAGGTGCGCCAGTTCGCCGATGGTGCCCTCGCAGCGCGTAAGCAAGTAGCGAGCCATGTCCGGCGTGGCAATCTGGGACGGACGCCGCAGCGGGAGCGATGCCGCGAAGCTGGCCAACAATGAGCAGCAATCATCGTTGACCTCCCACACCGGCAGCATCATCGGCTCGAACCGGTTTTCCAACTGATCGTCCGAGCGGATCGCCAGGTAGGCGTCGCGCGTGCCGACCCCGACTAGCGGGATGCGCAGCTCGTTGCCGAGGAAGCGCAGCAGGTTGAGGAATTCCCGACGGTCGACGCTGTTGCCGGCCAGGACGTTGTGCAGCTCATCGATCACTAGCATGCGCACGCCGACCTTACGCAGCAACGCCAGTGCCAGTTGCTCCATTTCCGGTAGCCGTGGGCGTGGACGCAATGGCGCACCCATCGCCGCGAGCACTGCGACATAGAAGCGGATCACCGACGGCTCGGACGGCATCTGCACAACCAGCACCGACATGTGTTCCTGATCGGCCTCAGAGCTGGCCGGATGTGCGCGGCGGAACTTCTCGATGATCATCGACTTGCCGTTGTTGGTCGGGCCGATCAGCAGCAGGTTGGGCATGCGTTGCTTGTTTGGCCATGCATACAGGGTTTCCAGCCGGTTCAACGCCTCGACCGCGCGTGAATAGCCGATCCAGCGGTCGGCGCGGATACGCTGGATGCGTTCCTCCGCCGGCAACCGAGCCAATCCCTGCGCCGCTGGCAGCAGGTGGGACAAGTCGATGATGGGATATTCGTCCACAGCTACCACTCCTCGATTTGGTCAAACGGTTTCGCCGGCGGCAGGTTGTCTGCTTGCGGGTCAGCCATATTCGCGTCCGGCGGTGCAGGTCTGACAAGCGGTGCTGACGCCTTGAGGTGCTGGCGGCGATCCGCATCACGCCGCGCCTTGCGCGTGGCCTTCTGTGCGGTGGTCACGATTTCGCGCATCTGACCGATCATGCGGAACAGCGCCGCCTCATCCACCTGATCGCGCCCCTGCTGTCGCAGTTTCGCAAGCGCCTGCCGTTGTTCCCAGAGAGTGACAGCCGGGTGCGACAAGGTACGGTAGGGGATTTCTAGGTAGTGTTGCCCCTCCGGTTCCAGCACCCAGATGCGGCTGATGTCGCGCGGGTCGCGCCGGATCATGAAAGCGGGCAAGCGGTCGCGCCGTGCGATCCACGGCTTGACCGCGTCGGCGTAGTAGTGGATGTGGTCGATGACGAAGCCGGTGCGGGTCAGGGTGCGGCGAATAATTGGCAGGAAATCGACCAGGAAAGCCGTGGCGCGGGTGACAACGGACGGAACGCTGGCACGCGCCACGGCCTCGGCCCAACGCGCGGCCGGCGGCTGAAGCAGGCCGCTGTGCACGGAGCCGTGATAGGTGCCGACCGCTAATGCGAGCCAGCGCTCCAACTCTCGCAGCGTCAGGGAAGCCATCTTCTCGGAGGCGTACTCCCCGCGCTGGCCGGGATTGGAGAAGGTCGTTCCCGGCAATTCGTCGTGGATCATTTGCATCGCCGTGCCGATGATCCTCTCCACGATGCCGCCGTAGTGCGGCTGCCTGAGCGGACGATATTCCAACTGGATGCCATGCTGCTCGCAGCCACGGCGCAGCGCCTCGCTCTTGAATTCGGCCGCATTGTCCAGGTAGAGCAGCATGGGCTTGCCGCTCATTGGCCAGTCTATTTCCACGTCCATCCCCTCCAGCCATGGGCGCTTGTCGCAGGCGGCGTGCGCAAGGCACAGGCCGACGGAGACGGCGGACGGCGCTTCCAACGTGACCACCGTGCCGACCACACAACGGGTGAACACATCGATGGCGATGGTGAGATAAGGACGGCCAATCGGTTGCCGGTCGCGCTCGTCCACTACGATCAGGTCGATAACCGTGTGGTCGATCTGCACCTGCTTCAGCGGCGCGGTCATAGCGGGAGGCACGCCGCCGACACCTTGCAGGCTGCGGGACGCATCCTGGCCTTCCCGGCGAAGAGTTGCCTCGCGCGGATCGAGGCCGGCGATCCGCAACGCCACAGTGTTGCGCGTCGGCACCTGCAGCTTTTGCGCTTTGCAAGCCTGCGCGACCTCACGGTGGAACGCCGCCAGGCTACGCTTCTGCTTGGTCAGAAAGCGCTTTTGCAGTAACTCGCGGATGATGCGCTCGACCGGCTCCGGCAGACGTCCCTTGCCTTTCCCGCCGTCGGATCGGCCGCGAGCCAGGTCTGTTACAAGCCCTGCGCCTTGCCGGCCCCGCCGGATCAGAACATACACCTGCCGCCTGGACAGGCCAAGCGCTTGAGCAGCGGCGTCGGCGGCTTCATGCCCGACCACCTCAAGCGCAACCAGTGGCCCGATGACTTCCGTTCGGTGCCGGGCCTGTGCCCATGCCTCTTCGGATAAGGTGGCCACGCCTTGCTCGACAATTGGTGATGTGTCTGACTCCATACCTATATCTCGCTTTAGTGCACACGAGTATTAAGCATAGTCGAGATTTGTGCAGATGACTTTAGATATTTGACTGTCAGGAGCCGCCTGCACACTTGGCACTACGCCCCGTCAATCGGTGCATCCGAAAGCTGTCGCGGGTTTTACAATTTATGCGACATAGCTACGAGACGCCGCATTGACCAGAGCATAGTTTCGGCCGGTACGGGCTTTCGCCAGAACTCATCCCAAATGGGCGTGCCGAACGCAATGTCGTCGTCGGCGCTGGAAAGAACCAGAGAAACCTTTGCCAACTTTGGCTCGTATCTGATCCGACGGCAAAGCTCGATACCGTCCATTCCGGGCATAGATCGATCGGTGACCACGACGCTGGGGTGTAGTCGCATGGCGGCGTCAAGTCCAGTTTTTCCGTCGTTGGCTATCTCGACAAGGTAGCCGTCGAGTTTCAACAGACGCGCCCATGCGATCAGAATGCTGCGGTCGTCATCCACCAAAAGTATCGTCTGCATCTCGCTCACTGAGTCGGCGCGCCCCCCACGGTGACGACGCGTAACTCAATCTACGCCGGTCGAGCCGCAGGATCACAAGTTACGCGACATTAAGTTCTCGCCTTATGTGCGCAGCCGGCGCTCGGCCGGTGTCTGCGAGGAGGCGGTTAAGGTCAATCCGCATTAAGAATTGCAGTTGCATAGACGGCAATGAAGGCCACTGCTACGGCAGCACTCGAAAGCAAGGCGGCAATAATAATAGCCTTCTTCATGGAGAACTCCTGAAACTACCGGGGAGCGCTGGACGCGGCGCCTGGCAAATCATCCCGCATGGTACTTCCTATATCCCCTCCATGGGGATACCATAGCGGCGAACAGTGAATTGGAAAGCTCATGGCTCATTTAACACATCCAGACATCATCCTGCGCTTGAAGCGGGCCGAAGGACATTTGCGTAGCACGATTGCGATGATCGAACAGGGAAGACCTTGCGCCGACTTGGCTCAGCAACTTCACGCGATCGAAAAATCGATCACGGCGGCCAAGAAAACACTCATTCACGACCATATCGATCACTGCCTCGAAACGCAGATTGATTCGAGCCCTGAAGCGTCCAGGCAAGCGTTGAAAGAATTCAAAGAAATCACTAAATACCTTTGAGGACAAGATGGCGAAGATTTTGGATTGGCTCGGTTTCGGCGACCAGAGCGCACATGCGGGTCATAAAAACGGCGCCCACGACCACAGCGGCGGTTCACATGGACACACACACGGTGTCATTGATGCGACCATTGCCACGACTGACAGGGGCATCTGGGCAATCAAGTGGTCGTTTGTGATTCTCGCCATCACGTCGGTGCTGCAGATTGCAGTAGTAGTGACCACCGGCTCCGTTGCACTGTTGGCCGATACGATTCACAACGTTGGTGATGCGACGACTGCCATTCCACTTTGGATAGCGTTTGTGCTTGCCCGTCGAAAGCCGAGCAAAACATTCACATATGGCTACGGGCGGGTCGAGGACCTGGCTGGCATCCTGATTGTGCTTATCATCCTCTTTAGCGCGATCGTAGCCGGGTATGAGGCGATTAATCGCTTGATCCATCCTCAGCCAATTACGCAGTTGCTTTGGGTGGGGATTGCTGGCGTTATCGGCTTCATCGGCAATGAGGTGGTTGCAGTCTTTCGCATCCGTGTCGGAAGAGAAATTGAAAGCGCCGCGCTCATCGCAGACGGGTATCACGCGCGCACGGACGGCCTGACAAGCCTCGCGGTTGTTCTAGGCGCAGTGGGCGTGTGGCTGGGATTTCCTCTTGCGGACCCTATCATCGGCTTGTTGATAACGATTGCTATCTTTGGCATCGTCTGGCAATCCTCGAAATCTGTGCTCACCCGCATGCTGGATGGCGTCGAGCCGAGCGTCGTCGACGAAATTCGGCACGCTGCTGAACATGTGCCGGGGGTAAAAAAGATTCTCGAAACACGTGCTCGATGGATTGGGCACCGGCTCCATGCTGACGTGGATATCGACGTAGGCGACACGGCATCGTTGAGCGACGCACGGCATGTGGCTGACTCGCTCCGCGAAGAGCTGCTTGATCATCTACCCGCGCTCAGGACCGCTACGATTACGTTTGGGTCTTCCACCGCACGTGCTGAAACGCATTCCGCTGCGCACGGTCACCATCACGCGCCCGACCCGTTCAGGTTCTCTAGCGTTTTCGGGAACGGGGTTTTGCAGATTGTTGATACGCCGGACGGTGAACGCATGCACCTCGTAATGTCTCGACAACTAAATGGTCTTCAGCCCACAGTAAGCATCAAACGCACGGGCGGGCGGCGAGAAGTGCTGTCACTCGCGCCAATCGGCCCGGACGGCGCGTTTCAGAGTACTAGCGCGCCTGAGGAGCCGCACGAATTTGATGCCGAGCTTGGGCTGGAATTAGCCGAACGCACAGAGACCCTACCGTTCAAAATGGTCGAACCCGGTCATGGTCACTGACCCTTGCTGCCTCTTTTAAAGAAGGCAGCGTTTTTTTCGATGTGGGCGGCAAGTGACCGTCGCAGGCCGCGCAATTTATGGGCATAGAGTGCCCCCTAACAGCGCGCTGAATAGCCTAGGGCCAAGCAATCACGTGCGAATTGACCGGAATTAGAGCGGCCTTGCGTTTAAAGTCGGGGAGTACCTAGATCCCGGTACCTCATCAGCGGGAACTGGGCATGTGATGAACACCACAGTCTCTCTTGCAGGGATCTCTCATGCCGCGCCGCTCTATCCTGTCGGTCACGGAACGCGATAACTTACTTACCGGGCCGGACACAGAAGATGGACTGATCCGGTATTACACCTTCAGCGAAGCCGATCGATCGTTGATCGGGCAGCGACGGGGCAATCCGAATCGCCTAGGCTTCGCCATCCAGCTCTGCTTGCTTCGTTACCCGGGCCAAGGGTTGGCGGCCGATGCGGCGGTGCCGTCGTCGCTATTACTGTGGGCCGCTACACAACTGCGCATCGACCCGGCATCGTGGCCGCAGTACGCCCAGCGAGAAGAAACCCGGCGCGAACATTTGCTCGAACTGCGTACTTACCTCGGATTGATGCCGTTCGGTCTGGGCCATTTTCGGCGAACTGTGCATGCTCTAACTGAAATCGCTTTACAAACCGACAAGGGTTTTGTGCTTGCGGGGCACGCGCTGGATATTCTGCGCAGACAGCACGTGATCATCCCGGCATTGGACGTCGTCGAACGCTTATGCGCCGAGGCCATCACGCGTGCCAACCGGCGCATCTACGCGGTTCTAACCGATCCCTTGTCGGACGTTCACTGTAAGCGATTGGCCGATCTTCTAAAACGCAAAGACGGTAGCAGGATGACATGGCTAGCCTGGCTGCGCCAGTCGCCTGCCAAACCAAACTCGCGTCACATGCTGGAACACATCCAGCGTCTCAAAACTTTGCAAGCGCTCGACCTGCCTGCCGGCATTGATCGGCAGGTACATCAGAACCGCCTGCTCAAAATCGCCCGCGAGGGTAGTCAGATGACACCTGCGGACTTGGCCAAGTTCGAGTCGCAGCGGCGCTATGCCACGCTGGTAGCGCTGGCAATCGAGGGCATGGCCACTGTCACCGACGAAATCGTTGACCTGCACGATCGAATCGTCGGAAAGTTGTTCAATGCCGCAAAGAACAAGCATCAGCAGCAGTTCCAAAATTCGGGCAAGGCGATCAACGACAAGGTACGCCTGTACGGACGGATTGGCCAAGCCTTGCTCGATGCCAAGCAGAGCGGCGGCGATCCTTTCGTGGCCATCGAGTCCGTGCTCCCTTGGGAGACGTTTGCCGCCAGCGTCAGCGAGGCGCAAATGCTCGCACAGCCTGAGGGGTTCGATTTCCTGCACCGCATCGGCGAAAGCTACGCTACTTTGCGCCGTTATGCGCCGGAATTCCTGGCCGTGCTTAAGCTGCGCGCGGCACCTGCCGCCAAGGACGTGCTCGATGCCATCGACTTGCTGCGTGCCATGAACACCGACAATGCACGGAAGGTGCCTG
>NZ_NCKP01000068.1:0-37820 GCF_002282795.1 Thiomonas sp. 13-64-67 | reverse complement strand
GAAGCCGTCTTGACCGTTTTGGATTTGCGGCAAGGGCTCGGCGAGCAGGGCGGTGAGGTCGTCGCCGCCGTTGCCCATCCAGTCCGTGGCGAAGAGGTGCTGGTTCTGGCGCACCACCGGGCCTTCGAAGCGCACGAACAGGTCGACCCAGGGGCCGTATTTCGCCTTGGGCAGGAAGGCGGGGTCGGCGCAGTTCTGGCTGCCGCTATAGGTCAGGCGGTTGTCGATGACCACGATTTTGCGGTGATTGCGCAGGTCGATGCGGCCCCGCAGCGCGCGCAGCAGCGGATTGCCCACGGGCAGCGCCCGCAGCACCTGCACGCCAGCGGCGGCCAGCGCAGGCCACTGCGTGCTGCGGATGAACGCGTGCGATCCGAGATCGTCCACCAGGGCGCGGCAGCTCACGCCACGCGCGGCGGCGCGGCGCAGAGCATCGGCCACGCGACGGCCGTTGCCATCGTCCAGCCAGATATAGAAGAGCAGGTGCACGCTGTGCTGCGCCGCGTCGATGTCGGCCACGATGCGGGCGATGGCGGCGTTCGAGTCGGCCATCAGTTCGGCTCGGTTGCCGCCGACCGCCGAGTAGCCGCTGATCGACGTGCCTAGGCGAAACAGCGGCGCGTCTTGGTCCGCTCGGCCCGTCGGCGGCCGATCTGGGTCGTGCCAAACAACAGATAGGCCAGAACGCCGAGGTAGGGAAAGGCCACCAGCATGAGCAGCCAGGCCACGCGCGACTCGGGCTGACGATGCGCGCGCAGCAGCACATGCACCGCGCAGGTCAGGGTCAGTGTGAGATGCAGCAGCAGGAAGAGCAGGGGCGTCATGCGAAGCTAGCCGGGCTCACACCCGCTCACTCCCACGGCGGCAGGGCGGCCTGTCGCAAATGCTGGCGCGCCTGACGATACTCGGGGTAGAGGCTGCCCACATGCGCCCAGAAGCGCGGGCTGTGGTTCATTTCGCGCAGATGCGCCACTTCGTGGGCGACGACGTAATCGACGAGTTGCGGGCTGAAGTGCAACAGACGCCAATGCAGGCGGATGCTGCCGTCGCTCTTGGCGCTGCCCCAGCGGGTAGTGGCCGCGCTGAGTTTCACCGCCGTCACGCGCACCCCGAGTTGGGACGCGAAATGCGCCACCCGCGCGCTGAACAGCCCCAGCGCCTGCCGCTGCAGCCAGGCGGCCACGCTGTCGCGTACCTGCTGCGCACTGCTGCCTTGCGGCAGGGGCAGGTGAAGTTCGGCGCGGGCTTCGTCCCACTGCAACTGGCTGGCGCCGCGCAGCCGCAGGGTGAGATGCTGGCCGAGATAGGGAATGCGGCCGCCATCGGCCCAGTCGATGCGCGCGGCCTGCAGCGCCTGCAGACGCTGTTCGCGCTGCCGCAGCTTGCGCTGCACCCAGGCGGCGTGCTGCTGCAGGAACTGGGCGATGGACGCGCCGCTGGCCAGGCGCGGGGCGTGCAGGCTGACGCCGCGGTCGTCCACCCGCAGCGCCAGGGTGCGGCGGGCGGCGCGATGCAGCGACCAGTCAAAACGGTGGATGCCGTCGTCATAACGCTGCGTCGGCACGCCAGCGCGGGGTATTGAGACCGGCGGCGGGGTTGGCGACGAACCTGGGGATGAGCTCACCGCGGCTCCTGGCGCCGGGGCGGCGATAGGGGCGGAGACGGGCGTCGGCTCGTCCCAGTCGAACAAACCCAGTTGCGCCGAGCCGGGCAAGGCGGCGCGGCCGGAAGACTCAGCGCGGGGCATGCGCGTAGGCCTGCGGATCGAGACGGCGCATTTCGGCCTCGATCCATCGTTCGACCTCGGCCATCATTTCGGCGGGCTTGCGGCCTTCGGGCGAAATGGGTTTGCCGATGGACACGTCCACCACGCCGGGGGTTTTGATGAAGGCCTGGCGCGGCCAGCAGCGCGCCGAAGTCACGGCGATGGGCACCACCTGCGCGCCGGTGGCGATGGCCAGCCGCGTGCCGCCTGTTTTATAGACGCCCTGCTCGCCGCGCGCAGTGCGCGTGCCTTCGGGAAACATGATGATCCAGTTGCCCTGCTTGAGAATCCGGCCGCCCTGTTTTTCCACCCGGCCGAACGCTTCGGCACGCTTGCTGCGGTCGATGTGCACCATGTCCAGCCGCCCCAGCGCCCAGCCGAAAAACGGCACATAGAGCAGCTCGCGCTTGAACACATAGGCCAGCGGACGCGGCATGATCAGCGGAAAGGCCAGCGTTTCCCAGGCTGATTGATGCTTGGACAGCAGGATGGCCGGGCCGTCCGGCAGGTTCTCCATGCCGGTGATATGGCTGCGTATGCCGCAAATCACGCGCGCACCCCAGACCGACAGATGCACCCAACCCAGGGTGAAGCGATACAGCCGCGTGCCACGAATGAAAATGGACAGAATCACCACGATGACCGCGTAAGGCACCACCGTCACGATCAGCCATGCCATGTAAAGCAGAGAACGGAAAAAACGCATGGCGGCTCGGTCACGCCGGGTCTGGCGTCTTGTCGGAGGTCTTTTCAGACTTCGCCTTGGGTTGTTCCAGCAGCCAGGCGGCGAAGGCCGCCAGATCGTCGTGCACCCGGGTGCCCGCGGGCAGATTGCCCAGATCGGCCAGACGCTCGCCCTTGCCGGTGCGCACCAGATGCAGCCCGCACCCCAGCGGCTCACCGGCCTGCAAATCACGCACGCTGTCGCCCACCGAAGGCACGCCTTGGAGATTCTCCAGCTCGTAGCGACGGGCGATGTCCTGGAACAAGCCGGGCTTGGGTTTGCGGCAGCTGCAGTGATCTTCCGGCGCGTGCGGGCAGAAGAAAATGGCGTCGATGCGCCCGCCCACCGCCGCCAGCGCTTTGTGCATTTTGCGATGGATGGCGTTGAGCGTGCTCATGTCGAACAGGCCCCGCCCAATGCCCGACTGATTGGTGGCCACCGCCACATGCCAGCCCTCGTGGTTCAGCCGGGCGATGGCCTCCAGGCTGCCGGGAATGGGCACCCACTCGTCGGGCGACTTGATGAAATCGTCGCTGTCTTGGTTGATGACGCCGTCGCGGTCGAGGATGAGCAGTTTCATGCCGTGATTGTCGTGCAGGATGGGACTCAGGCCGCAAGACGCGACAAATCTGCCACCTGGTTCATTGCCTCCTGCAACCGCGCCAGCAGCGCCAGGCGGTTGGCGCGCAGCGCGGGGTCTTCGGCGTTGACCATCACCTGGTCGAAGAAGGTGTCCACCGGCTCTTTCAGCGCGGCAAGCATCTTGAGCGCGGCGGTGTAGTCGCCTGCCGCGTAAAACTGCTGCACCTGCGGCGCCACGGCATTCAAGGCTTGTGACAAGGCGATTTCAGCGGGCTCGACCAGCAGATCGGCGTTGAAGCCGCTGCCGTCCTTCGCGCCTTCGGATTTGCGCAGAATGTTCCCCACCCGTTTATTGGCCGCGGCCAGCGCGGCGGCTTCTGGCAAGGCGGCGAAGGCGCGCACCGCTTCCAGGCGGCGCGGCACATCGGCCAGGATTTGCGGACTGAGGGCCAGCACCGCGTCCACCTCCTGCGCCGTCCAGCCCTGCTCGCGCAGCAGGTTGGCCAGACGGTCGTAGAGGAAGGTCTGCACATCGGCGCTGGGATCGGAGAACCCGGCCACGCCGCTGAACACCGGCACCGCGTCGCGCACAAAGCGCGTCAGCTCAATGCCTGCGCCGCGCTCCATCAACATGCGCAAAATGCCCAGCGCATGGCGACGCAGCGCGAACGGGTCCTTGTCGCCGGTCGGGCGTTCGCCGATGCCGAACAGGCCGACCAGGGTTTCGGTCTTGTCGGCCAGTGCCAGCGCAAAGCCCACGTCGCTGCGCGGGAGTTCGTCGCCAGAAAAACGCGGCTTGTAGTGGTCTTCGATGGCCTCGGCCACCCTGGCGTCTTCGCCATCATGCGCGGCGTAGTAACGCCCCATGATGCCCTGCAGCTCAGGAAACTCGCCGACCATGTCGGTCAGCAGATCGGTCTTGGCCAGCAGCGCGGCGCGTTCGGCCAGATCGACCGGAAAGGACGGCGGAATCTGCCTGGCAATGCCCCCCGCGAGCGCCTGCACCCGCCGCATGCGCTCGCCCTGCGAGCCCAGCTTGGCGTGATAGACCACCTTGTCGAGGCCGGGCACGCGGTCTTCGAGGCGCTTCTTGCGGTCTTGCTCGAAGAAGAATTGCGCATCGGCCAGGCGCGGGCGCACCACGCGCTCGTTGCCTTCGATAACCGCGCTGGGATCGGCCGGCGAGATATTGCTGACCACGAGAAAACGGTGGGTGAGCTTGCCCGCCGCGTCGAGCAGCGGAAAGTATTTCTGGTTGGCCTTCATCGTGAGGATGAGGCACTCCTGCGGCACGGCGAGAAAGGCCGGATCGAACTGGCACAGCAGCACGTTCGGGCGCTCGACCAGGGCGGTGACTTCGTCGAGCAGCGCGGCATCGTCGATGGGGTGCAGACCCGGCCCGGCCCGTCGCGCGGCGGCCTGCAGCTGCGCCGCGATTTCGGCACGGCGCGCGTCGAAGCTGGCGATCACTGCGCCTTGGTCTCGCAGTTGGTCGGCGTAGCTGTCGGCGTCGCGCAGCACAATGGGATCGGCCTGGGCCTCAAACCGATGGCCGTGCGTTTCGCGTCCAGCCGTCAGCCCCAGCGCCTGCACCGGCACGACGTCGACGCCATGCAGGGCGACCAGACCATGCGCGGGGCGCACAAACTTCACCGTCCTCGGCGAGCGCCTTCTGCAGGCCCTCGGCCAGTGAGGCGCCGGGCGCCACGGTGTCGATGAACAGGGTTTCGGCTTTGCCCTCGCCTTCGCGCCGCAAGCGGGGGGCAACGTCGGCACCCAGGCCCAGCGCGCCGAGCTTTTTGAGCAAGGCCGGGGTGGGCTTACCGTCGGCATCCAGCCCTACGGCCACGGGCATGAGCTTCTGCGCCACGGCCTTGTCGGCCGCCTTGGCAGCGACGGCGGGGATGCGCACGGCCAGTCTGCGCGGGCTGGCGTAGGGCGTCGGCTCGACGTCAGATGCGGCCAGTCCCTGAGACTGCAGACTCGCGGCCAGGGTGCGGGCGAAGGACTCGCCCAGCGCGGGCAGCGCCTTGGGCGGCAGTTCTTCAACGAAGAGTTCGACAAGCAGGTTCTGTGGGTTCATGGCGGGCAATTGCAGGCCGCCGCCGGCCCGCGACAGCAGCGCGGGCACGGCGTGCGGCAGACGTCAGGCGGCTTTCTTCTGGGCGAGTTGGGCAGAGACTTCGTCGGCCCAGGCGCGGGGCGCCAGCGGGAAACCCAGACGGGCGCGACTGTCGAGGTATTCCTGCGCCACGCCGCGCGCCAGGTTGCGAATGCGGCCGATGTAGGCGGCGCGTTCGGTGACGGAAATCGCGCCGCGGGCGTCGAGCAGATTGAAGCTATGCGCCGCCTTGAGCACCTGTTCGTAAGCGGGCAGCGCCAGTTGCGCGGCCATCAGCGCCTTGGCCTGCTTTTCATGCGCGGCGAAGGCGGTCAGCAGAAAGTCCACATCGCTGTGCTCGAAGTTGTAGGCGCTCTGCTCGACTTCGTTCTGGTGGAACACGTCGCCGTATTTGAGAAGGGTACGAGCGCCGCCGGGCCGCCCCAAGGCGCTCGCGCCCCCTGGCGCGGCAGCCGCTTCACCGGCGACCTCGGTTTCGGTCCAGACGAGGTCATACACGCTCTGCACGCCCTGCAAATACATGGCCAGGCGCTCCAGGCCGTAGGTGATCTCGCCGGTCAGCGGCTTGCAGTCGATGCCGCCGACTTGCTGGAAATAGGTGAACTGGGTGACTTCCATGCCGTTGAGCCAGACCTCCCAGCCCAGCCCCCAGGCGCCCAGCGTGGGGTTCTCCCAGTCGTCTTCGACAAAGCGGATGTCGTTGGTCTTCAGGTCGAAGCCCAGCGCCTGCAGACTGCCGAGATAGAGATCGAGGATGTTGTCGGGCGCGGGTTTGAGCACCACCTGAAACTGGTAGTAATGCTGCAGCCGGTTGGGGTTGTCGCCGTAGCGGCCATCTTTCGGGCGACGACTGGGCTGCACATAGGCGGCCTTCCACGGCTCGGGGCCGAGGGCGCGCAGAAAGGTGGCGGTGTGGCTGGTGCCGGCGCCCACTTCCATGTCGTAGGGCTGAAGAACGGCACAGCCCTGCCGGGCCCAATAGGTTTGCAGGGTGAGTATGAGGTCTTGAAAGGTGCGCATGGAATCGGCCTTGAAGAAGGCGCCATTGTAGAAACCCGCCGCTACGCAATGCGCAGCAGCAGGCATGGGGGCGCCCTCCTCAGGGATTGCCGCCCAGCGAAGGCAGGATGGCCCCCGGCTGCAGAGACGGCGGGGGCGCCACGGGCTGGGCCACCGCTGCCGGGTGCGTGCCCGGCCCCTGACCGCGCACGCTGACAGTGGAAGTGCCCACCGGCACGCCGCCGGGTCCGACCAGCATGCCGCCGCTGCCGGTGCTGATGCCACCTGCAGCCAGCGGCGCCGAAGAGGGCGCTGACAGCGGCATCTGGGCGTCGATGGCCAGCGGCGGGAAATTCTGCAGAAAGTAGCCGCTCACCGCGCCCGGGCCATTGGAGGCAAAGCCGGTGGCCGGGTTGACCTGCGACATGATCACTCCAGACGGCACCGGCCAGGGTACGTCGGGCTTGCCCTGCAGCGCGACGCGCATGTAGTCCATCCAGATCGGCAGCGCGGCCTTGGCGCCCTGCTCGCCGCGGTACAGGTCGCGCTGGTTGTTGTAGCCCATCCAGGTGATGGCGACCAGATCGGGGTTGAAGCCGTCGAACCAGGCGTCGTGAAAATTCTGCGAGGTGCCGGTCTTGCCCGCCAGATCGATGCGGCCTAGCGACAGCGCCGCCGCGCCCGTACCGTGCTGAATCACCGCCTGCATCATCTGCGTGGTGAGGAAGGCATTGGCCGCGCTGATGATGCGCGGCGCGTTCTGACCCGCGATTTCCGGCTTGTGGACATAGACCTCGGCGCCGTGAGCATCGACGATGCGTTTGATGAGATAGGGCTGCACCAGCGAGCCGCCATTGGCGAACACCGCATAGGCCGTGGCCATCTGCAGGGGCGTGAAGCTGCCCGCGCCCAGCACCATGGTGGGATAGGGCGGAATCTGGTCGAGCGGCAGGCCGAAGCGCGAGGCGAACTGGCGGGCGTAGGGAATGCCCACGGCCAGCAGCACCTTGACCGCGCAGACGTTGTCGGAATGCGCCAGCGCCAGGGTGGCGGGAATGGCGCCGAGCTGCTCGTTGTCGTAGTTGTGCGGCGTCCACGGCGGCAGCCCCGGGCCTTGCGAAATGGTGATGGGCGAATCGTCGATGACGGTCGTGGGCGCCAGGCCCTCGTCCACCGCGGCGGAATAGATGAAGGGCTTGAAGCTCGAACCGGGCTGGCGGAAGGCCTGATTCACATGATCGAACTTCTCGTGGTTGTAGTCGAAGCCGCCCACCCAGGCGCGCACCGCGCCGTCATGCGGATCGACCGACACCAGCGCCGACTGCACATCGGGCATCTGCGCGATGCGCCAGCCCTTGGCCAGCTTCTGCAGCCAGACCACGGCGCCACGATCGATGCGCAATTTGTCAGTGGCTTTGGGTGACAGGCCCGCAGCGGCGAAGCGCAATGCATCGCCGCTGAGTTCCACCGTGTTGCCCGATTCGAGCACGGCCTCGACCAGCTTGGGGCTGGCGTGCAGCACCACGGCCGGATGCAGACTGCCGGCCGCGTCGTAAGGCTTGAGCGCCTTGACCGCCACGCCGAGCGCATCGGCATCGTGCGCGGGCAGATCGATGCGCGCCTGCGGTCCGCGCCAGCCGTGGCGCTGGTCGTAGGCCAGCACCCCGGCGCGTACCGCGTCCACCCCCGCCTTCTGGTCACGGTCGTGCAAGGTGGTGTAGACCTTATAGCCGTCGGTGTAGGCCGATTCGCCGAAGCGCGCCACCATGATCTCGCGCACCTGCTCGGCGGCGTAATCGGCGTCCACCTTGTAGCGCAGCAGACCTTGCCCGGACACCACATTCAGAGGCGCCTGCATGGCGTCGTCATACTCCGCCTGGGTGATGTCGCCCAGCACTTTCATACGGCCGAGCACGTAACGCTGGCGAATGAGCGCGGCCTTGATATTGGTCTGCGGGTTGAAGGCCGAGGGCGCCTTGGGCAAACCCGCGAGCACGGCCGCCTGCGCCAGCGTGAGCTGGTCGAGCGGCTTGCCGTAATACACCTGCGCCGCCGCCGCCACGCCGTAGGCGCGCTGGCCGAGATAGACCTGATTGAGATAGCGCTCAAGAATCTGATTCTTGCTCAGCTCATGCTCGATCTTGTAGGCCATCAGCGCTTCGGTGAACTTGCGCAGCGGCGTTTTTTGCGGGCTGAGATAGAAGTCGCGCGCCACCTGCATGGTGATGGTGGACGCGCCCTGCACGGCCGCCCCGTGCATCAGGTCGGCCAGGGCGGCGCGAAACACGCCCGTCCAGTCCACCGCGCCGTGCTCGTAAAACTGCGAGTCTTCGGCGGCGAGAAAGGCCTCGCGCACCTGTAGCGGAATCTGCTCAAACGGCACCACGGTGCGGCGCTGCACGCCAAACTCGCCGATCAGCGTGCCCTCGGCCGAATACACCCGCAGCGGCAGATCCGGGCGGTAGTCGGTCAGTTCGCTCAGCGCGGGCAAACGCGGATAGAGCATGACCACGGCAAACACCAACGCCAACAGCCCGGCCACGCCCAGCAGCAAGGCGCCGAGCAAAAATTTGAGCCAGAGTGGGCGGGAACGCACAGCGCGCTTGGGGCGCTTGTCGCGGCCTGCAGGCGGCTTGGGAGAACCCGCAGGGGCGGAGTCAGCAGAGGTACTCATAGTCGCGGGGCATGATAGCCGCCGCATCCGCTAAAACACCCGCCATCCTGTGAGCAGTTGTGACCCGACGTAACGATCTGCGCGGCGCGCCCTCATTGCGCCGGGGGATAGGTCGGGGGATAGGCCGGCTGCGGCTGATAGCTCGGCTGTTGAGGCGCCGGCTGGTAAGACGGCTGCGCGGGATAGGCCGGGGGCGGAGGCGGCGCCACATATCGCGGCGCCGCATAACCCGGCACCTGCGCTCCTCTTGAGTACATGCACTGCTGATACGCAATGTTGTAAGCGCGCTGCGCACTGCCCTGCGTGTCGCCATAAGACCCCGCACCGCCCGCGCTGCCCGCGAGCAGGCCGATGCCCGCGCCCACGCCGGCCCCCTGGCTGTTGCCGCCGATCAGCGCCCCGGCCGCGGCCCCGATGCCGGTGGCAAGGGCTGCCGAGGTCACGCCGGAATTGCTCGCGCCGCCTTGGTAGGGCGCGGCCTGCTGCTGCGCAAACTGGCGACAGCTCGCATCAATCGCCTGAAACTGCTCGAAAGGCATACCCGGCGCCGGCATGACCGCAATCGTGGGCCCGAGCGGCGCGGTGGCACAGCCCCCCAGCACGAGCGCGCCCACAGCGGCAGGAAGAAGAAACAGGGGACGGGAAAACCGAAGGTTTCGATAAATTCGCATGATGCTTCCTCGATAGATCGTTATAAAAAGTGGAAAGCGTGAATCATTTGGCTGGCGGCGGCGGCGGAGGCGACGAGGCAGGCACCGGCGTCCACCCGCCCGGGCAGACCGAGACATAGGGGTAGTAGCCCGCCGGGTTCTGGCAGTAGTACCAGAACGACTGTGGCGCCGGGCCGGGCGGCAGCGACTGCACCACCACCGGCTGCCGCTCCACCACCACCGGAGGGCTCCAGGTGGACCAGCTGCCATAACCCGGATAAGGCTCATACCAACCGCCACCCCAGCCAGATCCCCAACCCGGCCCCCAGCCTGGCCCCCAGGTCGAGCCGTAGTAAGCCGGCACGCCAATACCGATACTCCAATGCACGCGCGCCTGAGCCAGGCCCGGCACGAGCAAAGCCCCGACCGCCGCGGCGGCCAGCAAAACCATCTTGATTCGGGATAAGGGATGCATATCAACTCTTTTCTGTTTGGAACGCGACCGCCTGACCAAGTTCCGCCACACGCCCACAACCATGCCCACCACAGGCTTTGCACTTTAACGAGCATCAGCCCCCAATGGGGGACAACCCATGGGGTGCGGGGAATGCAAATTTTTAATGCGGATTGATTGCAGACTGTTTCTGGTCAACAGCTTGGCATGTGCGCGCGTTACAGTTGCGGCCGCAGCGCGACCTGATGGCCCGCATTCGGGGGCTGTAACACGTATTCCTGAGTGCTTCCTTGGTGATCTGATGCGTAAATTCCTGTTTGTTTTCACGGTCTTGTTGGCGCAGACCGGTTTGGCGCAGGCCAAGGACGATGTGGTGGTGGTGCTCGATTCGGGCGACGCCCGCATCACTCTGATCAACCAGGACACCCGTCAGCCCATCGGCAGCTTTGCCACCGGCAAGGAGCCGCATCACCTGATGGCCACGCCGAACAATCAAGACCTGATCGTCGCCAACGCGGTAAGCGGCGACCTCATGCTGCTCAACCCGCAGACGGGCAAGCCCATCGGTAACGTGCCCAATATTCCCGACCCTTACCAGATCGGTTTTTCGCCCGATCACCGCTGGTTCGTGGTGAACTGCCTGCGCCTGAACCGGGTGGACATCTACAGCTACGACCAGGGCAAGTTCCTGCTCGCCAAGCGTATTCCCCTCAAGTCGCTGCCCAGCCACATGGCGTTCACCGCCGACAGCAAGACGGTGTACATCAGCCTGCAGGAAACCAATTCGGTGGCCGCCATCGACTTGCCCACGCAAACCGTGATGTGGACGCTCAAAGTGGGCGAAACCCCGGCTGGGCTGTGGCTGACGCCGGGGGATAAAACCCTGTTGGTCGCGCTGACCGGCAGCGATGCGGTGGTGGCCGTTGACCCGCGTACCCGCACGGTGTTCAAGCGCATCGTTACCGGCAAGGCGGCGCACAACTTCCGCTCCCTGGCCGACGGGCGGCATGTGCTGGTGAGCAACCGTGTGTCCGACACCATCAGCATTCTCGACATGGACACCCTCACCAAGGTGGGCGACATCACCGGTCTGCGCCCAGGGCCGGACGATATGGAGCTGTCCGCCGACCGCCGCTGGCTGTGGGTGACCTTCCGCTTCGCCCGCTCGGTGGGCGTGATCGACATGGACACGCGCAAGCTGGTGGATGTGATTCCGGTGGGCAAGTCGCCGCATGGCATCTACTTCTACAACCGCGCGCCGTTCTACGACAACCTGCCGCCGCTTTCCACACTGGCGCTACAGCAGGCTGCGTCACTGCAGCTGAAGCCGACCCCGACCATCGCCGCCACGCGCTGACTTCCTGCCCCCCACCGCCATGCTCAATCCGCTCGACTGGATCAGCCACGCCACCAGCCTGCTCATCGGCGAGGCGCAGACCTGGGTGTTCGTCACCCTGGTGCAGCCGGTGCTCTACCACTTTCACCTCATGGTGGATGACGATTTCGCCTATGACGGCGTGCTGTGGTTTCTCGCCGGGCTGCTGCAGATCGGCGTGGTCTACGCCGTGTTGCGGCCGCTCGAAGCGCTGCGGCCACTTGAAGTCTGGCCCAACCGCCGCGCGGTGCGGGTGGATGTGCTCTACACCTTCATCAACCGCCTGGGGCTGATCAATTTGGTGTTGTTTTTCACCCTGCAACCCGCGTTTGACAGCCTGCAGGAATGGTTCCGTCTGCGCGGGGTGGACAACCTCAACCTCGACGCGCTGTGGCCCGGCATCACCGACCGACCGCTGATCAGCTTCCTGATCTACCTCGTCGTGCTCGATTTCGCCGGTTACTGGTATCACCGCGCCCAGCACCAGATCCAGTGGTGGTGGGAACTGCACGCGGTGCACCACAGCCAGCGTCAGCTTAGCCTGTGGTCGGACGATCGCAACCATGTGCTCGACGACGTGCTGATGGCGGCATTTTTCGCCGCGCTGGCGCTGTTGATCGGCGTGCCGCCCAACCAGTTTGTCCCCGCGATTTCACCGCCTGCACCACGCGGTGGGCTACGGCCACGAGCTCGGCCACCAGAACAATGCGCGGCTCTACGGCTGCAATTTCGGCGTGCTGCTGCCGTGGTGGGACCTGCTGTTCCGTTCGGCCGACTTCACTACCCCGCTGCAGCCCACCGGCGTGCGCGCCCAGCTTGCCGCGCCAGACGGCCAGGGCGTCGATTACGGCGAAGGCTTCTGGGCGCAGCAGTGGCTCGGTCTTCGGCGCATGGGGCAGCGGCTGTTTGCGCGAGTGGCCGCCACAGACCTCGCAGACCGTCAGCCCGGGTGACACTGGGCCTGACCGGGGCCGATGCAGGCATCGGTCTCGATCTGCACGGTGGCGTGCTCGATGTCGAGCGCGTCGTGCAGCCGCGCATGCACGGCGCGCAGCGTGGCCTGCGGATCAGCGGCCGCGTCGAGCCGCACATGCAGCGTGACCATCGGCTCGGCGCCGTCGAGCGACCAGACATGCACATGATGTGCGCTAGCCACCCCCGACACGTCTGAGAGCGCCTCGCGCACCTGCGCCGCGGTGAGTCCGGGCGGCGCGCCTTCGAGCAGCACATGGGCGCTGTCGCGGGTCAGGCGCCAACCTGATCGCAAAATGAGCACCGACACCAGCAGCGACAGCAGCGGATCGGCTATCGTCCAGCCAAACGCCAGAATCAACCCCGCCGCCGCAATGGCCGCCGCCGAACCCAGCAGATCGGACAGCACATGCAACCGGGCGCCGCGCTCGTTGAGCGACTCACCCCCGGTGAGGGCGAACAGCGCGGCGAGATTGGCTACGGCGCCCAGCACGGCGATGACCAGCATCCAGCCGCCTTCCACCGCCTCGGGTAGCCACAGGCGATACAAAGCCTCGGCTACGAGGCCTGCGGTCAAAACCAGCAGCGCCAGCCCGTTAACGAAGGCCGCCAGCGTCTGCCAGCGGCCGTTGCCGTAGGTCATGGCCGCCTTGGGCGCGCGCGCGCTCAGGCGAATGGCGATGAGTGCGAACAGCAGGGCGGCGCTGTCGGCCGCCATGTGCACCGCGTCAGACAGGAGGGCGAGCGAATTGACCCACCAGCCCCCCACCGCCTCGACCGCGGTGAACGCCAGCAACACCGCCAGCGCCCACGCCAGCCGCTGCGCACTCGCACCCCGGGCGTGGTCGTGGCCTGAGTGTGCATGCGGGTGCGCGTGAGAGTGGGCATGATCGTGACCATGCCCCTCGTGCGCGGAATCACCCGCGGGGTGCCCGTGCATGACGATTCAGACGCCCCAGACCACCGGGGTATCCGCCTGCTGGCAGCGCTTGAGCATCTGGATAAACGGCCAAGCGCGCTGCTTCAGGCCGATCGGCTGGGCGGAGGAAACCACCTGCCCGTCGGCCGTCGCAGACTCCACGGCCGCGCTGCGCGCCTGCTCTTCCTCATTAACGGCAGCTTCGAGCGCGGCGATGGCTGCGGGCATTTCGGTCGGCTCGATGATGCCCTGCGGCTCGGCCGATTTACCGATGATGGACAAAATGCGCTGAGCCGGGCCGACGTTCATGAACAAATCGCTATCGGCCTTCGATTGAAACTTGTAGATCATGGGAATGTGCTCCATTCAGCGAGACGCCGACGCGCCGTCTCTACGCCGCATTGTGCCCGCCCGAAGCCGGCGCTGTCATGCGGAGGTTCCGCAGCGCCTTGGGTCAAGCATCCTGAACGCCCCCAGGGCCGGGCTGCGACGTTTTGCCGCGCCACTTTGCCGTGCACTGACAACACCCGGCCCTAGGGAATTCCCTGACCTTGCTCCAAATCAAAAAAATGAGATACATCGACGCCTATCCTTGCACAGCGAAGACCCACGGATCGACACAACAGGAGCGCCAAAATGATCGACACCCTCGTCGTGGACTTATCGCGGTGGCAATTTGCCTCCACCGCGCTATACCACTTCCTTTTCGTCCCCCTCACCCTGGGCATCAGCTTCATGATCGCCGCCATGGAGACGGTTTACGTCACCACCGGCAAGACGATCTACCGCGACATGACCCAGTTCTGGGGCAAGCTGTTTCTCATCAACTTCGCCCTGGGCGTGGCCACCGGCCTGACCATGGAGTTCGAGTTCGGCACCAACTGGTCGTTCTATTCCAGTTTCGTCGGCGATATCTTCGGCGCTCCGCTGGCGATTGAAGGGCTGATGGCCTTCTTCATGGAATCCACCATGATCGGCATGATGATCTTCGGCTGGAAGCGCCTGACCAAAGGTCAGCATCTGCTGGTGACCTATCTGGTGGCGATCGGCTCCAATCTGTCGGCCTTGTGGATTCTGGTGGCCAACGGCTTCATGCAAGACCCGCAAGGCGCCGCGTTCAACCCGGTGACCATGCGCATGGAACTCACCAATTTCGGCGCGCTGATTTTCAGCCCGGACGCGCAGGCCAAGTTCGTGCACACCAGCATCGCCGGCTACGTCACCGCCGCCGTGTTCGTGGCCGGGGTGAGCGCCTGGTACATGGTGCGCAACCGCCATATGGATCTTGCCCGTCGTTCCTTCCGCATGGCGGCCCTGTTCGGCGTGCTGTCCACTGCCGGGGTCATCACCCTGGGTGACGCGCTGGGTTTCGTCGGCGCGCATGCGCAGCCGTCCAAGCTCGCCGCCATGGAAGCCATGTGGCAAACCGAGGCTGCGCCTGCTCCGTTCAATGTGGTGGCTTGGCCGTCGCAAAGCGAGCAGAAGAACGTCTGGTCCATCCAGGTGCCGTATGTGCTCACGCCGCTGCTGACTCACACCCTCACCAAGGTCGTGCCGGGCGTTGACCAGATCGAGGCGGACGCGAGACAGCGCATCAAGGACGGCATTCCGGCGGTGGAAGCGCTCAAGCTGTTGAGCAAGAACCCCAACGATGCCGCCGCCATGGCGCAGTTCAAAGCGCACGAGAAAGACCTGGGCTACGGTTTCCTGGTGACCCGCTACGCGCCTGACCAAGACGTTTCCAAGGCCACCGATGCGGATATTGCCAAGGCCGCCAAGGACACCATCCCCGAAGTCTCGGTGATTTTCTGGACCTTCCGCATCATGGTGGGCCTGGGTCTGCTGATGCTGGCTTACTTCGTCTACGCCGCCATGCTCACCATCAGCGGCAAGCTGGAGCACCCGAAGAACCGCTGGTTCCTCAAATTCGCCCCGTGGATGATCCCCGTGCCCTTCCTCGCCTGCGAAATGGGTTGGGTCGTCGCGGAAGTGGGCCGTCAGCCCTGGACCGTGTTCGGCATGCTGCCCACCTGGATGTCTGCATCCAGCCATAGCGTGGGCTACATGATCTTCTCGCTGGTGGGCTTTGTGTCGCTCTACTCCATCTTCATCGCCGTCGAGATGTATCTGATGGTGCGCGCGATCAAGCAAGGGCCAGAAGAGCACGGCACGCCGTCCGCTCCGGCCATTCCCCAAGGCCGCAAACCCCAGCCGTCGTTCGGCGGTGGTTTCGCCCCCAACCCGGCCGCTCCGATGAGCGCCCATAAGGAGTAATAGTCATGGACTTGTATCTCATCCTTCAAGTCTTGTGGTGGGTCCTGCTCGGCGTGCTGTTCGTCGGGCTGGGCACCATGGTCGGCATGGACATGGGCGTGGGTACGTTGCTGCGCTTCATCGGCAAAACCGATACCGAGCGCCGCTCCATGCTCAACGCCATCGGACCCCACTGGGACGGCAATCAGGTGTGGTTCATCCTCGGCGGCGGCGCAATCTTCGCGGCCTACCCGCTGATCTATGCCACTTCGTTCTCCGGTCTATACGTGGTCATTCTGCTGCTGCTCTGGAGCATGATCGTGCGCCCGCTGGGGTTTGAATACCGCAGCAAGATCGCCTCGCCGGCCTGGCGTAACGCCTGGGACTGGACGCTGCTGCTCAGCGGCGCGCTGCCGATGATCATCTTCGGCGCCGCCATGGGCAATATGCTGATGGGCGTGCCCTTCCACTACGAGTGGAACCTGCGCTCGATCTACACCGGCAGCTTCATCTTCCTGTTCAACCCGTTCTCGGTGTTGGCCGGCCTGCTGTCGCTGTCGCTGTCGGTCTATATGGGTGGCGTGATGATGATGGGCCGCGCACCCGAACCCGTCGCGGGCCGTGCCCGCACTGCAGCGGGCTATGCCGCCCTGGCCGCCATCGTGCTGTTCGCGGTGCTCGGCGTGTGGGTCAGCATGGTCAACGGCTACAAGATCGTGAGCTTCCCCGGAGCCGGCGTGCCGCAAACTCCGCTGCAGCAGACGGTCGAACTGGTGCCCGGTGGCTGGCTGTCCAACTACAAGAGCTACCCCATCCTCTGGGCCGTGCCCTTGCTCGGTTTTGCCGGTCTGTTCTTCGGCTGGATGAGCGTGCGCGGCAACAAGCACACGCTGGCCTGGTGGCTGGGCGCGGTGTCGTGGATCGGGGTCATCGGCACCATCGGCGTGGCCATGTTCCCCTTCCTCATGCCGTCGAGCTCCAACCCCTCGCAAAGCCTGACCCTGTGGAATTCCATCTCCAGTGAAACCACGCTGCTGTGGATGACCGGCTGGACCGTGGTGTTCGTGCCCATCATCTTCTGGTACACCAGCTGGGCGTTCTACGTCATGCGCGGCAGGGTCGATCCGAAGGAAGTCGAAGCCGACCCCCACGCCTATTGAGCAAGGATCTCATCATGAAAAACCTTCTTTATTTCGTGCTCTTCATGACCATCGCGCTGATTGCGATTGTCATCGGCGTGATCATCGGTGACTACGCCTCCTGGTACTTCGCCTGGATCGTGGGCACCGCGATGATCGTGCTGGTTTCTGCCGCCTCGGGCGCCTTTTTCGACGCCCAGGAAGATGACCGCCGCAACGGCGGCGCTCCACGCGGCGGCCACTGAGTCACGCCGCACCGAAGGCTCTCGCTTCGCGGCAGAGCCTTGCTCCGAGGCCAGGGCAACCTGGCCCTTTTTATTGGCTTTTGTGATCGGCATCGGCATCCTCGTGGGCAGTAACGCCTCGTGGTACTTCGCCTGGATTTTCGGCACCGCTTTTTTCGTGCTGCTACTGGCAGGCGCCGTCGTGTGGTTCGAACGTCTGGATGAACCCCGCACAGCAGAACCGCATCAGCCGAACTGACCCCGCGGACTGCCGCTCCCTCACCGTCGCAACGCCGCCGCCTCACGCGCCAGGGCGGTGATGGCGGCCCAGTCGTGCGCGGCCAAGGCCGCTTCGGGCGCCAGCCAAGAGCCGCCCACGCAGCCTACGTTGGGCAGCGCCAGATAGGCCGCGGCGTTGCCCGGGTGAATGCCCCCGGTCGGGCAGAACAGCAATTGCGGCAGCGGCCCGTGCAAGGACTTGAGCAGCGCCTGACCGCCCACGGCTTCGGCCGGAAACAGTTTCATCGCGGTGAAACCCGCGTCCAGCGCCGTCATGGCTTCGCTGGCGGTGGCCACGCCGGGCACGAAGGGCAAGCTGCTAAGGCGGGTAGCCGCCAGCAGTGCGGGCGTCAGCCCGGGGCTGATGCCGAACATCGCGCCCGCGTCTTGCGCGCGCTGCCAGTCGGTCGGGCTCAGCACGGTGCCCGCGCCCACCAGCGCACCGGGCACGCGGTCGCGAATCTGACGGATGGCGTCCAGCGCCGCCGGGGTGCGCAGCGTCACCTCCAGGGTGCGGATGCCGCCGGCCACCAGCGCCGTGGCCAGATCGACGGCCTGTCCGGCATCGCGGATCACCAGCACGGGCATCACCGGCCCGGCGCGCAGCAGTTCTTCGGCGGTCATCGCGTGGCTCCTGCTGCGACGGGCACAGCGGACAGGGCGGGCTCTGGTTTGGCCCAGTCGGGATGCTGAAAGCTGGTCGCCCCCTGCTCGGCACCATCCACATGGTGGCGGAAGGCGGCGAACAGCTCGCGGCCCACGCCGTATTGGCGTCGGCTGAGGTCGACGCTCTGCGCCTGACGCGCGGCCCAGACTTCGGGCGGCACTTCGGCGTTGACTTCTCCGGTGTGGGCGTTCAGGGTGATGAGATCGCCTTCGCGTACTTTGGCGATCGGCCCGCCGTGCGCCGCCTCGGGCGTGACATGGATGGCCGAGGGCACTTTGCCGGAGGCGCCCGACATGCGCCCGTCGGTCACCAGCGCCACCTTGAAACCGCGCTCCTGCAACACGCCCAGCGTGGGCATGAGCTTGTGCAGCTCGGGCATGCCGTTGGCCGCCGGACCCTGAAAGCGGATGACGGCGACGAAATCGCGCTCGAGCTCGCCGCGCTTGAAGGCGGCGAGCAGGTCGTCCTGGTCGTCAAAGATGAGGGCGGGCGCGGTGATCACGCGGTATTCGGGTTTGACCGCCGAAACCTTGATGACGGCGCGCCCCAGATTGCCCGTCATGAGTTTGAGGCCGCCGTCTGGGGCGAACGGATCGGAGACGGGCCGCAGAATGTCGCGGTCGAGCGTCTCGTCGTTTACCGGGCGCCAGACGAGCTGGCCGCCATCGAAGCCGGGCTCCTGCGCGTAGCGCGCCAGGCCGGGCCCGGCCACGGTCTGCACATCGGGGTGCAGCAGACCGGCGGCGAGCAGTTCGCGAATGACAAAGCCCATGCCCCCGGCCGCGTGGAACTGATTGACGTCGGCTCGGCCGTTGGGGTAGAGCTTGGTGAGCGTGGGCACGGCCTTGGAGAGATCGTCGAAGTCGGTCCAGTTGATGTCGATGCCCGCCGCCCGGGCGATGGCCACGAGGTGGATGGTGTGGTTGGTCGAGCCGCCGGTGCATAGCAGGCCGACGAGGCCGTTGACGATCACGCGCGCATCGACCAGTTCGCCGATCGGGGTGTACTCCGGGCCTTCGGCAGAAATCGCCACGGCGCGGGTGGCGGCCGCGCGGGTGAGCGCTTCGCGCAGCGGCGTGCCAGGGTTGACGAAGGCCGAGCCGGGCAGGTGCAGGCCCATGATCTCCATGAGCATCTGGTTGGAATTGGCGGTGCCGTAGAAGGTGCAGGTGCCCGCGCTGTGATACGACTGCATCTCGGCTTCGAGCAGTTCGGCGCGGCCGATCTTGCCTTCGGCATACAGCGCGCGGATGCGGGCCTTCTCGTCGTTGCCCATGCCACTGGTCATGGGGCCGCCGGGCACGAATATGCCGGGCAAATGGCCGAAAGCCAGGGCGCCAATCAGCAGGCCGGGCACGATCTTGTCGCACACCCCGAGGTAGAGCCCGGCGTCGAACATCTGGTGGCTCAACGCCACCGCCGTGGCCATGGCGATGACGTCGCGCGAAAACAGCGACAGCTCCATGCCGGCCTGCCCCTGGGTCACGCCGTCGCACATCGCGGGCACGCCCCCGGCGAACTGCGCCGTGGCGCCCGCCGCCTGCGCGGCCTCCTTGATCCAGGCCGGAAACGCGCCCAGCGGCTGGTGCGCCGAGAGCATGTCGTTGTACGCGGAAACGATGGCCAGATTGGGCCGGGACTGCGGGGTGATTTCCTTGAGCATCCGCTTGGCCGGCGCCGGGGCGGCCGCCATCGCGTGCGCCAGGTTGGTGCAGGAGAGGTGCCCGCGCTCGACCTTGCTGCCCCGCGCTGCGCGCACGCGCGCCAGATAAGCCTCGCGCCGCGCCGCGCTACGCGCCTCGATGCGCTGCGTCACAGCCACCAATACGGGATGTAAAGAAGACATGGCAACTCCAAACAGTCATTTAGCGATAGGCCGCGATACTCCACACCGCAGGCCATCAAGGGGCTCAAACCCGCTTCATCAGGCAACATACTATGCCTACCGTGCTGGCAAGGCTGCTCAGAGTACACCCCCAAGATGACCTCGAATCTCTCCCTTCCTGCCACCCGCCTGGTCGGCGACATCGGCGGCACCAATGCCCGATTCGCCCTGCAAACCGCGCAAGGGCTGAGCGATATTCGCGTGCTGCTCACGGCGGATTACGCCCGCTTTGCCGATGCGCTGCTCGCCTATCTCGCCGCCGTCGGCGCGACCGCCGTGCGCCATGTCGCCATCGGTATCGCCAACCCGGTTTATGGCGACCAGATCCGCATGACCAACCATCACTGGTCCTTTTCCATCGCCCAGACACGCGCCGAGCTGGGGCTGCAGACCTTTCTGGTGCTCAACGATTTCGCCGTGCTCGCGCGCGCCCTGCCCGAGTTGCCCGCGGCCGAGCTCGTTCAGGTGGGCGGCGGCAGCGCCGTGCCCGGCGCGCCGCTGGCGCTGCTGGGCGCGGGCACCGGCCTGGGCGTGTCGGGCCTGATTCCCGACGGACAAGGGGGCTGGACGCCGCTGGCGGGCGAGGGTGGGCATGTGAGCTTCGCTCCTTTTGATGAGCGTGAGGTGGCCGTCTGGCGTCTGGCGCATGCGCGCTTCGGCCATGTTTCGGCCGAGCGTCTGCTGAGCGGCACCGGGATGGCGTTTTTGCATCAGGCGCTCGGACAGATCGCCGGGCAGACGCCGCCCGAGCGCAGCGCCGCTGAGATCACCCGCCTGGCCCTGGACGGCAGCGACGCGCTATGCCACGACACAGCGACGCTGTTCTGCACCTTGCTGGGCACGGTGGCGGCCGATCTGACCATTACCCTGGGAGCGCGTGGCGGGGTGTATATCGGCGGCGGCATCGTGCCGCGTCTGGGCGATTTCTTTCGGCATTCCCCGTTCCGCCAGCGCTTCGAAGACAAAGGGCGCACCTCGCCGTATTTACGCGATATTCCGGTCTGGGTGATCCACAGCCCCTGGCCTGCACTGCTCGGCGCAGCCGCGGCGCTTGATCAGTTTCTGCAGTCGCACTGACTCTTCTTGTCCCGCGGGAAACAGCGCGGCGCCTACCGAGCGCCCCCAGGGCCGGGCAATCCCCACCCCAACCCTCCCCACAAGTGGGGAGGGAGTGATCTCACCTCCCCCCCAGCGTGGGGAAAGTCGGGAAGGGGACGGCCCAGCCCGCCCCTGTGGGGTGTCAAGAAAACTTGGGGCGGCCCTGCGTTTTCTCATGAACCGTGTCGGCGAAGGCGAGAGGGGCGGTGGACGGCGGGGCTTCGGCGTCGAAGCGTTCAAACCCGGTGTAGCACAGGAAGTGGCGACCCGCGGCGCGGCCGAACAGGGTCATGCCCAGCGTCTCGGCCAGTTGATGGCCCATGGCGGTCACCCCGTTGCGCGACACGATGATGGGTACGCCCATCCGGGCCGACTTGATCACCATTTCGCTGGTGAGCCGCCCGGTGGTGTAGAACACCTTGTCTCCCCCCTGCACGCCGTGCACCGCCATCCACCCGGCGACGGTGTCGATGGCGTTGTGGCGGCCGACGTCTTCGACAAAGCATTGCAGCGCGTCGCCGTGAAACAGCGCGCAGCCGTGCACCGATCCGGCCTGGCGGTGCACGCTGTCGCGCAGCTTCATTTGGTCGAGCAGGCTGATCAGCGTGGCCTGGCGCAGGCGCGCGGCCTGCGCGTCGGGCAGGCGGGTCTGGCCCAGTTGCGCCATCGCGTCGCCAAAGACCGTACCCTGCCCGCAGCCGGTGGTGACGACGCGGCGCGCGACGCGGGCTTCGAGGTCGCTGACGCCGTGGCGGGTGCGCACCGCCGCGGCCTCCACCGCCCAGTCCACATCGATGCCGTCGATCTCGCCCGCCTGCTCGACCAGACCCTGATTGAGCAGGTAGCCGAGCACCAGCAGTTCGGGATTCGCGCCCAGAGTCATCAGCGTGACCAGCTCGCGTTTGTCGAGGTAGATCGTCAGCGGACGTTCGGTCGGGATGTCGATCTGCCGATGCTCGCCATGCTGATCGAGTATCCCGATCGGCCGCACGACCTCGCAGCGCGCCCGGCTGAGGCGGGGCGCGTCGGGCCGACGCGGCAGCGCCACGGCCTCGAAGGCGGTTGGCGCTACGGTCTCCAAAGCGGGTAGATCGCCCATATTCAAGCCCATAAGGCCTATGTCGATGGCTCCGAAATCTCGGCCCCGCTGCGGGCGTAACCCGCAACCGGCGCCAGCGTGCCGCCTGCGCTCACGGCCACCGCGCAGTACTTGAACTCGGGAATCTTGCCGAACGGGTCGAGCGCCGGATTGGTCAGCAGATTGGCCGCGGCCTCGTAATAGGCGAAGGGAATGAATACGGCGCCGTCGGGCGTGCCGTCGTCGCGCCGCGCGGTGAGCACCACGGAGCCGCGGCGCGAACGCACGGTGATGGGCTCGCCCGGCTGCACGCCGAGTTTGCGCAGCTCGGCCGAATTCATCGACGCGGTGGGCATCGGCTCGATAGCGCCCAGCACGGCCGAGCGCCGCGTCATGCTGCCGGTGTGCCAGTGTTCGAGCTGGCGACCGGTGATGAGCACCTGCGGAAACTCCGCATCGGGCCGCTCGGACGCTGGAATGATGTCGGCGGGTACCAATTTGACGCGGCCGTCCGCAGTCGGAAAACGGTCGGCGAACACAATGGGCTGGCCCGGGTCTTGCGGCGTGAGGCAGGGATAGGTCACGCTGCCCTCGCGCTCCAGCCGCTCCCAGGTAATGCCACCGATGGCCTCCGCCATGGTCTGGCGCATTTCTTCATACACCGCGGCCACGCCCTGCTCCGGGCCGGGGTAGTGCCAGTTCAGCCCCATGCGCGCGGCCATCTGCTGGATGATCCACAGGTCGGGTCGCGCATCGCCCGGCGGGTTGAGCGCGCGCCGCCCCAGTTGCACCATGCGGTCGGTGTTGGTGACGGTGCCGGTCTTCTCGGGCCAGGCGCTCGCGGGCAGCACCACATCGGCCAGCCAGGCGGTCTCGGTCATGAAAATGTCTTGAACCACCAGATGTTCCAGTGCGCACAGCGCCTGCCGCGCGTGGTTCAGATCGGGGTCGCTCATGGCCGGGTTTTCGCCCTCGACATACATGCCGCGTATCTTGTGCGGATCGCTGTCGGGCGCCAGGCATTTGTGCAGGATCTCGACCACGGTGTAGCCGGGCTTGTTGTCGAGCCGCGTCTGCCAGAACGCCTCGAACCACGCATGCGCCTGCGGATTGCTGACGAGCTGGTAGTTCGGGTACATCATGGGAATGAGACCGGCGTCGCTGGCGCCCTGCACATTGTTCTGCCCGCGCAGGGGATGCAGCCCGCTGCCGGGCTTGCCGATCTGGCCGGTCACGCTGGTCAGCGCGATGAGGCAGCGCGCGTTGTCGGTGCCGTGCACATGCTGGCTGATGCCCATGCCCCACAGAATCATGGAGGCCTTGCTGGTGGCGAAGGCGCGGGCCACTTCGCGGATGGTCTCGGCCGGTATGCCGCAGATCGGCGCCATGGCCTCGGCGCTGTAGCCCTGGATGTTTTGCTTCAGCGCCTCGAAGTTGCTGGCGCGCTGCGTGACAAACTCCTGATCGACCAGGCCTTCTTCGATGACGGTGTGAATCATGGCGTTGAGCAGGGCCACGTCGGTATCGGGGCGGAACTGCAGCGTGCGCCAGGCATGGCGGCCGAGGTCGGTCACGCGCGGATCGGCCAGCACGATTTTGGTGCCGCGCTTGGCGGCGTTTTTCATCCAAGTGGCCGCCACCGGGTGATTGGCCGTGGGGTTGGAGCCGATCACCAGAATGAGCTCGGCATGCTCCACATCGTTGACCTGGTTGCTCACCGCGCCCGAGCCCACCCCTTCGAGCAGCGCGGCCACGCTGGACGCATGGCACAGCCGGGTGCAGTGATCGACGTTGTTGCTGCCGAAGCCGGTGCGCACCAGCTTCTGGAACAAGTAGGCCTCTTCGTTGCTGCCTTTGGCCGAGCCGAAACCGGCCAGCGCCTTGTCGCCGTGGCGGGTACGCAGGTCTTTGAGCTTGCCGGCGGCGAAATCGAGCGCTTCTTCCCAGGTGGCCTCGCGGAAGGCGTCGCGCCAGTCGCCCTGGTGCGACAGCAGAGCCGGGTCTTTAGGCACGCCAGGCTTGCGGATCAGCGGCCGGGTCAGGCGTTGCGGGTGGTGCGCGTAGTCGAAGCCAAAGCGGCCTTTGACGCACAAGCGGCCGTGGTTGGCGGGGCCATCGCGGCCCTCGACGCTGACGATGATCTCGTCTTTCACGTTGTAGGTGATCTGGCAGCCCACGCCGCAGAACGGGCAGACCGAATCGACCCGGCGATCAACCGTCTGCGCGCCGATGTGGGTCTTGGGCATGAGCGCGCCCGTGGGGCAGGCTTGCACGCACTCGCCGCAGGCCACGCAGGTGCTGTCGCCCATGGGGTCGTGCAGGTCGAACACGATTTCGCTGTGATGGCCGCGAAAGGCGTAGCCGATGACGTCGTTGACCTGTTCTTCGCGGCAGGCGCGCACGCAGCGGTTGCACTGAATGCAGGCATCGAGGTTGACCGCCATCGCCGGGTGCGACACGTCGGGCGCGGGCTGGGTGCGGCGGGTTTCCCCCAGCGCCGGTCGCACCTGCACGCTTTGGCGCGCGGCCCAGTCGCTGAGTTCGCCGTGCGGGCGGGTGGCGTCGTCGCCCAGCCATTTGTAGCCCGTCTCGGGCAGGTCGGAAAGCAGCATTTCGAGCACCATGTTCTGGCTCTTCACCGCGCGCGGGCTGTCGGCATGCACCTTCATGCCGGGGGCCGCGGTGCGGCAGCAGCTTGGCGCCAGCACGCGCTCGCCGTCGATCTCGACCATGCAGGCGCGGCAGTTGCCATCGGGCCGGTAGCCGGGTTTGTGGCACAGCCGGGGTATCGCCACACCGTGGCGGTCGGCCAGCTCCAGCAGGGTTTCGCCTTCGAGCGCCTGCACCGGGCGGCCGTTGAGTTCAAGCTCGATCGTCTTCGTGTTCATTCAAGACACCTCGTGAGCAAAATAGGTCTGCACGCAGCGCACCGGGTTGGGCGCCGCCTGTCCGAGGCCGCAGATGGAGGCGTCGGACATGACCTGATTCAGGTCTTCGAGCGTGGCGTGATCCCATTGCGGAGCCTGCATGAGTTGCGCGGCCTTGCCGGTGCCGACGCGGCAGGGCGTGCACTGGCCGCAGCTTTCGTGCTCGAAAAAGCGCATGACGTTGAGCGCGGCGTCGCGGGCCCGGTCTTGATCGCTGAGCACGATGATGGCTGCAGAGCCAATGAAGCAGCCATGCGGCTGCAGGGTGTCGAAGTCGAGCGGCACATCGGCCAGCCGCGCCGGTAGGATGCCCCCGGAAGCGCCGCCGGGCAGGTAGGCGTAGAGCGTGTGGCCGTCGAGCGGCCGCGCCACGCTCGACGATATCGCGCACCCAATACAGGGTCTCGAAGTTGTGTTCGAGTGTGGGGCGTCCGAACAGACCGATTTCAGCGATGTAGGGTGGACGCATGCGCGGTTCGCCGCGCTTGCCTTCGATGCTCTCGATCATCGCCGACTCTTCGCCGCAGATATACGCCCCCGCGCCGCGCCGCAGCTCGATGTGCGGCAGCGCGCAGGGCGGATCGGCCTGCAGCCTGGCGATCTCGCGCTCCAGAACGGCGCGGCCGCCGTGATACTCGTCGCGCAGGTAGAGGTAGCAGGTGGAAATGCCCACCACCTGCGCGGCAATCAGCACGCCCTCAAGAAAGCGGTGCGGGTCGCGCTCGAGATAGGTGCGATCCTTGAAGGTGCCCGGCTCGCCCTCGTCGATATTCACCGCCATCAGCCGGGGCGCGGGGTAGTTGCGCACGATGCCCCATTTGCGCCCTGCCGGAAAACCCGCGCCGCCCAGGCCTCGCAGGCCCGAGTCACTCAAGGCTTTGATCACCTCTTCCGCTGAACGCTGGCCGCTGGCTACAGCCGCCGCCAGCGCATAACCGCCGCGCGCGCGGTAAGCGTCATAGCCGACATAGGCCGGGGTCACCTCGCCCGACCCGTTGGTGACCGCCTGCGGGCCGGCTGCGGCCAGGTCGAAGTCTGCGTCATCAGCAGGTAGCGGATGCTGCAAGCGGCGGTTTGCCACGCTCTCGCGCACCGTGTCTGGCGTGGCATGCGCCACCGGCCATTGCCCCACCACCGCCACCGGCGCCTGCTCGCAGCGGCCCACGCAAGGCGTGGGCATCACGCGCACCTCGGCGCCGAGCAACTGCGGCAGACGCTGCAGAAGATCGTTCGCCCCGGCCAGCGAGCACGACAGGCTGTCGCACACGCGCACCGTGATGGCCGCAGGCTGGGCATCGTCGCGCAGCACTTCGAAGTGGTGATAGAAAGTCGCCACCTCGTACACCTCGGCCATCGGCAGATTCATCAACCGGGCCAGCGCCACCAAATGGCGCTCGTGCAGCCCGTGCCACTGGTCATTGATGAGGTGCAAATGCTCGATCAGCAGATCGCGGCGGTGCGGCCCGGCGCCGATAAGCTGCTGCACCTCGGCCAGCGCCTGCGACTCGGGCTGGCGCCCCTTGAGCTTGCCCCGACGCCGAGCACGCCCGCGCATTTCATCGGCCGAAGCCAAAACCACGGCAGAGGTGTCGGAAGATGGAGAGGAATCGGTCATGATGTTTCAGCGGAACATCGATGCTCCGCAAGCTGGAATTGTTTTGGCAACGGCGCCAAGCTCGCGCTGCTGCGCGCATCCCTGTCACCGAATCTCTGTCACTTTAGCCGCTGCGTGTTGCACGTGCCAGAACACTGAATTCTGCTCAGCCGATGCGAGCACGGCGACTAAAAAAGCCCAGCGCCGCTCAAGCGCCGGGCTATTGACCACCTTTATCGAACTGGAAGCCCCATAGCTTGCTCAGCTTATGCCTTCATCTACAAAACGTCGTCAAATATCCAGATTCGCCGCCCGCAGGGCGTTGGTTTCGATGAAGTCGCGCCGGGGTTCGACTTCGTCGCCCATGAGCATGGTGAACACTCGGTCGGCTTCGATGGCGTCGTCGATCTGCACGCGCAGCAGGCGGCGCACGGCCGGGTCCATGGTGGTTTCCCAGAGTTGCTCGGGGTTCATCTCGCCCAGACCTTTGTAGCGCTGGCGGCCGACGGTGTTTTCGGCCTGGCGGATGAGCCAGTCCATGGCTTCGCGGAAGCTGGCCACGGCGGCTTCCTTGGCGTTGTCGCCGTTGCCGCGCCGCACGGTGGAGCCCGCGGCGATAAGGCCGTGGAAGGTCTGCGCGGCCTGCGCCAGCACGGCGTAGTCGGCCCCGTGAACGAAGTCGGCGTGCAGCACGGTGGATTTGAGGTTGCCGTGGTGACGGCGCACGATACGCAGATACGGTTTTTCGGTACGCGGGTCGATTTCGGCGAGCACTTGCGGCGCTTCGCCATGGTCGGTGTGCTTCGCCAGATAGGCGGCCATCGCATCGGCGCTGGCTTGCGCCGCATGGTCGAGGTCGATGACGACACCATCGACGATGGCGCGCAGGGCCTGCTCGTCCATGAACACGCCCAGCCGAGCGATCACGGCTTCGGCCAGCACATGCTGGCGGGCGAGCTGTTCGAGGGTTTCACCCGCCAGCGGCGCTGGGGTGTCGGGGCGGTGGATGACGGCGTCTTTCAGCGCCACGCGCAGCAGGTAGGCGTCGAGCTCAGAGGCGTCTTTGAGGTATTGCTCATCCTTGCCGTGTTTGACTTTGTAGAGCGGCGGCTGGGCGATGTAGATGTGCCCGCGCTCGACAATCTCGGGCATCTGGCGGAAGAAGAACGTCAGCAGCAGGGTGCGGATGTGCGCGCCGTCCACGTCGGCATCGGTCATGATGATGATGCGGTGGTAACGCAGCTTGTCGATGTTGAAATCGTCCTTGCCGATGCTGGTGCCCATCGCGGTGATGAGGGTGAGGATTTCGTTGCTGGTGAGCAGCTTCTCGAAGCGCGCCTTCTCGACGTTGAGAATCTTGCCGCGCAGGGGCAGGATGGCTTGGAACTTGCGGTCGCGACCTTGCTTGGCCGAGCCGCCGGCGGAATCGCCCTCCACCAGATAGAGCTCGCACAGGGCGGGGTCTTTTTCCTGGCAGTCGGCCAGTTTTCCGGGCAGGCCCAGACCGTCCATCACGCCCTTGCGGCGGGTCATTTCACGCGCCTTGCGCGCGGCTTCGCGGGCACGGGCGGCGTCGATGATCTTGCCGCAGATGATTTTGGCGTCGGTCGGGGTTTCGAGCAGGTAATCGGACAGCGCCTTGGCCACCAGGTCTTCGACCGGGCCGCGCACTTCGCTCGACACCAGCTTGTCCTTGGTCTGGCTGCTGAATTTGGGGTCGGGCACTTTGACCGATAGCACGCAGGTGAGGCCTTCGCGCATGTCGTCGCCGCTGATCTCGACCTTGGCTTTTTTCGCCAACTCGTTGTCGTCGATGTATTTGTTCATCACCCGCGTCATCGCTGCGCGCAGGCCGGTGAGGTGGGTGCCGCCGTCGCGCTGCGGAATGTTGTTGGTGAAGCACTGCACGGTTTCAGCGTAGCCGTCGTTCCACTGCATGGAGACTTCCACGCTGATGGTGCTGCCTACCTCGGAAGCTTTCTCGGCTTGGGCATAAAAAATATTGGGGTGCAGCACACTCTTGCCGCGGTTGATGTATTCGACAAAGCCTTTCACCCCGCCGGAGAAGGCGAAGTTTTCTTCCTTGCCCTGACGCTCATCCACCAAGCGGATCTTGACGCCGTGGTTGAGGAAGGAAAGCTCGCGCAGGCGCTTGGCCAGCACTTCGTAGTGGAAATCGACCGTGGTGAAAATCTCGGCATCTGGCAGGAAGTGCACCTCGGTGCCGCGTTTATCGGTCTTGCCGGTAATCGGAGCGACGGAGACTTCCACGCCATCGATCATTTGCGTCTGCCGGTTTTGCAGCGCGCCGCGGACGAATTCGAGGGTATGCACCTCGCCGTCGCGCCGCACCACAAGCCGCAGCCATTGCGACAGGGCGTTGACGCAGCTCACACCCACGCCGTGCAGGCCGCCGGAGACCTTGTAGCTGTTCTGGTTGAACTTGCCCCCGGCGTGCAACTCGGTGAGAGCGATTTCGGCCGCGCTGCGCTTGGGCTCGTGCTTATCGTCCATCTTCACGCCGGTAGGAATGCCGCGGCCGTTGTCGGTCACGCTGATGGAGTTGTCGGAGTGGATGGTGACGACGATGTCATCACAAAACCCGGCCAGGGCTTCGTCGATGGAGTTGTCGACGACTTCGAACACCAGATGATGCAGGCCGGTGCCGTCTGAGGTGTCGCCGATGTACATGCCGGGACGTTTGCGCACCGCTTCGAGTCCCTCCAGGATTTGAATGGAATTTTCGCTGTAGCTGTCGTTCTTCGGTTCGTTCATCAGACACTTTCAAAAACAGATTCCATGAGCTTTCATGGAAAAAAAATCGATTCGGTGAGGCGGGGTGAAGCGCAATGAGCATGCGCACAATAGACGCAATAGGCGCAATAAAGGCGCCCGCTCAGATCCGCATGGGCATGACCACGTACTTGAAGTTGGGCTCGTCGGGCATGGTGAACAGCGCGCTGCTGTTGCCGTCCTGCAGTTCGAGGCGAATCTGGTCGGAGGTCATATTGGCCAGCGCGTCGATGAGGTAGGCAATGTTGAAGCCGATTTCGATGACGTCGCCGCCGTAGTCGACATCGATTTCTTCCTGCGCTTCTTCCTGCTCGGCGTTGATAGAGGTCAGCCGCAACAGCCCCGGTTCGAGGTTGACGCGCACGCCTTTGAACTTGTCGTTGGTCAGAATGGCCACGCGTTGCAGCGCCGCCTGCAGAGTCGTGCGCTCGACCTGCAGCATATTGCGGTGGCCCTTGGGCACGACGCGCTGGTAATCGGGAAACTTGCCTTCGATGAGCTTGCTGGTGAATTCCAGCCCGTCCAGGGTCAAGCGCGCCTGATTGCTGGCCAGGGCGATATCGATCATGGCGTCGTCTTCATCGCTGAGCAGGCGGCTGAGTTCGAGCACGGTCTTGCGCGGCAGAATGATTTCGCGCCGCTCCACCGCCTTTTCCAGCGGGGCGGTGGCCAGGGTCATGCGGTGACCGTCGGTGGCCACCAGATGCATCTGCTGCCCATCGGCCACCCACAACATGCCGTTGAGGTAGTAGCGGATATCGTGCTGCGCCATGGCGAAGTGGGTCAAGCCGAGCAGGCGCTTGAGCAGCTTTTGCGGCAGGCGCAGGGCGTGGTCGCTGAAGTCGGTCGCAGCGCGTACCAGCGGAAAGTCTTCTGCCGGCAGGGTTTGCAGGCTGAAGCGGCTTTTGGCGGCCCGAACCGTCATCTTGCCGTCTGACCATTCCAGGGTCACATTGCCCGGGCTGGCCGCGCGCAGGATGTCGAGCAGCTTGCGCATATTGACGGTGATGGCCGCGTCTTCCGCACTGGTCTGTACCGCTCCGCCCGCTTGCAGACGGATCTGCACTTCCATATCGCTGGTGATGAACAGCGTGCCATTCGCGTTGTGCTGGATGAGCACATTGGCGAGGATGGGCAGGGTTTGGCGGCGCTCGACGATGCCCGCTCCCTGTCCGAGCAGCTTGAGCAGTTCATCGCGGGAAGACGTCAATCTGTTCATTCTTTCTTTTCCTTTATTCAGAATAGGACTGATAGTAAGGGTCGGCCTGTGTTGTGGATAAGACAAAAAACGCTGTATTCATGCGGTTTGCGCAGCAGCCGGAGTCTGTGGACAAGCGGTCTGGAGCGCAAGGACGGTTTGGAACAACTTGACCGAAAACGCGCTGGCCCCCGACTTATCCAGAAACTCTTCACACACTACACAACGACTTGTTCATTTTGAGAAGGAGGACGCTAAAAGCGGTTCGGCTTCAGGCTTTGAGAGTTTGCTCGAGTACATGGAGCTGTTGGTTGAGTTCCTGCAGTTTGATGCGCTCCTGTCCGATCTTGCGCACCGCATGCAGCACCGTGGTGTGATCGCGCCCTCCGAACAGCTCGCCGATCTCCGGCAGGCTCTTGTGCGTCAGCTCCTTGGCGAGATACATGGCGATCTGGCGCGGACGGGCGATGCTGGCAGGGCGCTTTTTGGAATACATATCGGCCACCTTGATCTTGTAGAAGTCGGCCACGGTTTTCTGGATGTTTTCGACCGACACCTGGCGATTTTGCAGCGACAGCAGATCTTTGAGCGCTTCCTTGGCCAGACCGATCGACACGTCCTGGCCGCTGAAGCGGGCGTAGGCCAGAATTTTGCGCAGCGCGCCTTCGAGTTCACGCACATTCGATCGCACGTTCTTGGCGACAAAAAACGCCACTTCTTCCGGCAGATGGGCCAGTTCGGCATCGGCCTTGCGCAGCAGAATGGCCACGCGCATTTCGAGCTCAGGCGGCTCGATGGCCACCGTCAGACCGGAATCGAAGCGGGAGACCAGGCGCTGATCCATCTCACGGAGTTCCTTGGGGTAGGTGTCGCTGGTGAGAATGATCTGCGAGCGTTTGGTGATCAGCGCCTCGAAAGCGTAGAAAAACTCTTCCTGCGTCTTGTCTTTGCCGGCGAAAAACTGCACGTCGTCGATCAGCAGCAGGTCGAGCGAGTGGTAGTAGCGCTTGAATTCCTCGAAGGCCTTGCGCTGGTAGGCGCGCACCACTTCGCTGACGAACTGCTCCGCCTGCAGGTAACGAATGCGCGCGCCCGGCTGTTGCGCCAGCAGGGCGTTGCCGACCGCGTGCATGAGGTGGGTCTTGCCCAGACCGACGCCGCCGTAAATGAACAGCGGGTTGTAGGAGCGCCCGGGGTTTTCCGCAACTTGAATGGCCGCGGCGCGGGCAAGCTGGTTGGCCTTGCCGGTGACCAGGGTTTCGAAGCTGAGCATGGGGTTGAGGCGCGAGCGCTCCAGGGCGTCGGCTTCTGCGGCATCTCTCGCAGCGTTACTCACGCCGTCCGGACTGGCCAATTGCTGGGGCGTGGCGTGGTCGGCGGAATGAGTCGCTTGCGCTGATCCCGATGTGGAGCTTGTCCCACTGCCGGACTGCAAACCCTGCGCCCCGCTGTGATGCATGGCGGCGCGTGCCGGCGCTTTCTGCACAATGAATTCGACCTGCACGGGACGACCTACGATGGCGCTGAGCGACTCGGTGATGCGCGCGCCATACTGTGAGCGCAACCAGTCGAGCTTGAAGCGGTTGGGAACGTGCAGGATGGCGGTGTTGCCATCCTCGCTCCAGTGGGGGGAGGACAGCGGCTTGATCCAGGCGGCGAATTGCTGATCGGGGATGACCGTGGCCAACTGGGCGCAGCACTGCTGCCAGGATTGTTCTTGTGTCATGCAGGTACGGCGAGAGAGACGAGTTCCAGAAGGCGCTGGCTCAACGGTAGCCGGTTAAAGAACCTGGCTGCGGAACCGGGCTGCGCGCCTTGAGGGGGAGACAAAAAATTTTGTGGGCAATTTTCAGGACATTCGACATTCAGCCGGGGGCTGAATCGGCCTCGACAGGGGCGTTAGCCGCCTGCAGGGCCCGTCGAAAAGGCCACCGATCGTCAACTTTGGAAAGCGCTCAGTTTAACTCCACAGTGCAAGTTATCCACAGACGGAACAGGCAATTTTTCTTGGGGCCGGGGGCTTGCGCTGCAGGGCGCATTTGAGGCGGATGATCGTTGGTTTTGAATGCCGTTTTGAAGGTCATCAGGGCCTGGGCTTTCTGGAAAAACCTCTTTTGATTGACAAGAGGATGGAATCTCAGTCCAATGGAGGGCTTTTTTTCGGAATCTTGGTCTTGCGCGTAGCAAGACTTCAAGTTTGCGACTTTAAGTTTTTTCGGCGCGCGTATTTTGGATTCGTGGGGTGGTGTGCATGAGTGTGCACAGCATGAAGGCACAGGTCCAGGCGCGCAGCTTCTATTTTTATCAAGGTGAGTTTCATGAAACGTACGTATCAACCTTCGAAGACCCGCCGTCAGCGTACCCACGGCTTTTTGGTGCGGATGAAGACCAGGGGTGGCCGCGCGGTCATCAATGCACGCCGCGCCAAGGGCCGCAAACGTCTGGCTGTCTAAGATCCGCTGGGCTGTTGGGTTTGAACGATCTGCGGCTTGCTGCTTTGCGGGCTGCCGATATCGATCTTTCGACAGTCGGCGACGTCATGGCAGATCAGCCGATCTCGCGATCGGGCACTCTGCATCTCGAAATGTTGCGGCAACCCGAAGCGTTTGCCGCGATGTTTTCTGCGCGCTACGCGCAACAGGCTGAATTTCGCCTGCACTACCGTGCGGCGCCGACCGAGTGGGTGCCAGACGCCGCCCCTGCCTCTGCCCAGCCGCGCTGCTGGCTTGGTCTGGTCATTCCGAAAAAGTTCTGCAAACCGGCGGTACGGCGCAATCTGATCAAGCGGGTGATGCGCCAGGCGCTGCGTGAGTTGCGGCTGCCGAGCGAGGCACAGATGCAGGCACCGGTGTTGATGCTGCGGTTGACGCGCAAATTACCGGCGGAATTCCGCAGCGCCCGTTCACCGGCTTTGCTGGCCTATGTGCAGCAGGCGGTGAATGCTTTGCTCAAAAGCTGGATCGAACGCACCGTCGTGGTGACTGGGCGAAGTGCCGCATGAAGTCTGTTCTGATCGGTCTGGTAAGGCTGTACCGTCTGCTGCTGAGCCCTTGGGTGGGGGGGCAATGCCGTTTTTACCCCACTTGTTCGCAATACACCATCGAAGCGCTGGAGCGGCACGGGGCAGCGGCGGGCAGCTATCTGGGCGCGGTCAGAATTTTGCGGTGTCAGCCCTGGTGTCAGGGGGGGCATGAGCCGGTGCCAGACGCCTTCACCTGGGCGCCCTGGCGCCGACGGACGGAAGAGGACGAAGCGTCAGATGCGATTGCTTCAGATGGTGCGCAGGCTGTGTCACCGCAGCCCATGCACAATAGCGGGTCGAGGTCTGATGAATCAGTCTCGTCTGCGGAGTCTGGCGCTTGCGCTGAGGGGCCGGAAAGCCCGGTTTCATTTCCCTCTGCTTCATCCTTGCGCGCTTCATCGTTCACCCCCAAGCCCTGAAGTCATCGGGCCATCGGGCACTTCTGCATCACTACAACAGGATTTGCGTATGGATCTCCGCCGTTCGGTTCTCTGGGTGGTTTTCACCATGTCGATGATTTTTCTGTACAACTCCTGGCTGCGCTACAACGGCGAGACGGATTTGTTCGGAACGCCACCGGCCCATCCGGCGCAAGTCGCCAGCGCGCCGACCAGCGCAGTGCCGCAGGCGGCGCCAACCGCGGCTACGCCGCCAAATATCGCCGGTGCTGCGGCAACCGCACCGCTGTCCGCCCCGGTCGCAGCGGCGTCCGCCGCTCCCGCGGCCCAGCTCACCACCATCCGCACCGATCTGATGGATGTGAAAATTTCTTCGCGCGGCGGCAATCTGGTCTATGCCAAACTGCTCAAGTATGAGAGCCGCACCGAACCGGGCAAGAACGTGGTCTTGTTCGACGATACGCCGAGCAATAAATACATGGCGCAGTCGGGCTTGATCGGGGGCGATTTTCCCAACCATGAAACCGAGATGACGGTGCTGCCGGGGCCGCGCGACATGGGCAACGCTAAGACGCTGCAAGTCAAACTGGTCTCGCCCGATCTGGGCGGCATCAAACTCGAGCGCACTTATACCTTCACCCGCGACAGCTATGTGGTGAATGTGCAGAACACCATCACCAACACCGGCAGTGCCGCAGTGGCGCCGCAGATGTATATGCAGCTCGTGCGCGACGGCAACACGCCTGCGGGTGACGAGTCGCACTTCTATCACACCTATACCGGCCCGGCGTATTACGACAACGCCAACAAGTTCCAGAAGTTTGAGTTCAAGGATCTCAAGACCAACGAGGCGCCTAAGAAGGCGGACAGCGGCTGGGTCGCCATGATTCAGCACTACTTCGTTTCGGCCTGGGTGCCTGAGCCCTATGAAGGCTCGCGTGACCTTTATACCCGCAAGCTGGGCGACAACCTGTATGCGGTTGGGGTGATCCAGCCGCTGCCGCAAATTGCTCCGGGCAAGAGCATCACCACCGATGCCAAGCTGTTCGTCGGCCCCGAGTTGGAGAGCACGCTGGGCGCGCTCGCCCCCGGCCTTGAGCTGGTGAAGGACTACGGCTGGGTGACCATTCTGGCCAAGCCGATTTTCTGGCTGCTGGAGATGATCCACAAAGTGGTACAGAACTGGGGCTGGTCGATCATCGTGCTCACGCTGCTGATCAAGCTGGCGTTCTTCCCGCTGACGGCGGCGAGCTATAAGTCGATGGCGCGCATGAAGGCCGTGGGGCCGCGCATCAACGCGCTGCGCGAGTCGTACAAGGGCGATCAGGCGAAGATGAATCAGGCCATGGTCGAGCTGTACCGCAAGGAGAAGATCAATCCGCTGGGTGGCTGCCTGCCGATCGTGATCCAGATCCCGGTGTTCATCGCGCTGTACTGGGTGTTGCTGTCGAGCGTGGAGCTGCGCGGCGCGCCGTGGATTCTCTGGATACACGATCTGTCGGCCAAAGACCCGTACTACATCCTGCCGGCCATCATGACGGCAACGTCCTTCCTGCAGGTCAAGCTCAACCCGACCCCGCCCGACCCGATGCAGGCGCGGCTGATGTGGATCATGCCGGCGGCGTTTTCCATCATGTTCTTCTTCTTCCCGGCCGGTCTGGTGTTGTACTGGCTGACCAACAACACCACGTCGATTGCGCAGCAGTGGTTCATCAACAAGAAGATGGGCGTGGGTGTGTTGACCGACACCACAGCGGCGGCCAAGTAAAGGCCCACTCAAAGGCCCATTCGATCCGCGCGGTTGCCCGGCCATGAATCTGTTGGCGCAAGACGCCGATCCGATTGTGGCCATTGCCACGGCACCCGGTCGCGGCGCCGTGGGCATCGTCCGGGCTTCGGGCAAATCGCTTGCGGCTTTGACGCAGGCCATCACAGGGCGGGCGCTGCTGCCGCGCCATGCCACTTACCTGCCGTTTGGGGATGGTCAGGGCGGGGTGATCGACCAAGGGCTGGCGCTGTTTTTTCCGGCGCCGCATTCCTACACCGGGGAAGACGTACTGGAGTTGCAGATCCACGGCGGGCCGGTGGTGCTGCAACTGCTGCTGGCGCGGCTGCTCGAACTGGGGGCTTCTTCACGCTTGCGGGTGGCGCAGCCCGGCGAGTTCACCCGGCGCGCGTTTCTGAACGGCAAAATCGATCTGGCGCAGGCCGAGAGCGTGGCCGATCTGATCGAGGCCAGTACCGAGGCGGCCGCTCGCAGCGCCACCCGGGCGCTGGCGGGAGAGTTGTCGCAGGCGGTGCGCGCACTGGCCGCCGAGTTGGTCGAGTTGCGCCTGCTGGTCGAGGCCACGCTTGATTTTCCCGAGGAAGACATCGACTTTTTGCGCCAGGCACAGGCGCAGCGGCGTTTGCAGGCTTTGCAGCAGACGCTGCAGCAGGTGCAGGCCAAGACGCGGCAGGGCGCACTGCTGCGCGAAGGACTCCAGGTGGTGCTGGCAGGGCAGCCGAATGTGGGCAAGAGCTCCTTGCTCAACGCATTGGCGGGCGCCGAGCTGGCCATCGTCACCCCCATTGCGGGCACGACGCGAGACAAGGTCAGCCAGACCATCCAGATCGAGGGCGTGCCCCTGCACATCGTCGATACCGCGGGCCTGCGCGACAGCGCCGACGCGGTGGAGCGCATCGGCGTGCAGCGCAGTTGGCACGCCATCGCCGGTGCGGATGTAGTGGTGTTCCTGCACGATCTCACGCGTCTGCAGGCGCCGGGCTATGCCCAGGCCGAGGCGGAAATCGCCCGCGGACTCCCCAAGGGCGCGCCCCTGCTCCACGTTTTCAACAAGCGCGATTGCGTCGAGACCGGCGCCCAGGCGCGGCTATTGCCGCAAGTCTGGGCGCAATGGGGCGTGGAGGCCGGTGAGTCGGTCTGGATTTCCGCAGCGACCGGAGACGGTCTGCAGGACTTGCGTCTCAAGCTGCTGCAACTGGCAGGGGCGCAGCCGACCAGCGAGGGCGTGTTCATCGCCCGTCAGCGCCATGTGCAGGCGCTGGAGCACACCGGGCAACATCTCGGTGCGGCCTTGCGCTTGATCGAGCTGGACGCGCAGGCGCCGCTGGATCTGCTCGCCGAAGAATTGCGGCTATCGCATCAGGCGCTGATGGCGATCACCGGCGAATACACCCCGGACGATCTGCTCGGGGCGATTTTTTCCAGTTTCTGTATCGGCAAATAAATCAAGGTCGGCGCGGCGATAAATCGCCTGCATTGATCGCCGCGCTCAGATCGCCCGCGGCAAACTGGGCGATGGTCCGGAAGGCCTGGACGAACATCTGCTCATAGTGATCTTGCTCGACAAAGCCGATGTGCGGCGTGCAGATGGCGTTTTCCAGTCGCAGTAGCGGATGGCCTTGCAGAATCGGCTCGGCTTCGAACACATCGACCGCCGCCAGACCCGGCCGTCCACGATTGAGCGCGGCCACCAACGCATCCGGGGCGAGGAGGTCGGGGCGGGCGGTGTTGACGAGCAAAGAGGTGGGTTGCATCAGCGACAGATCGGCCAGGGTGATGAGATGGCGGGTGGCGTCGGTGAGGCGCAGGTGCAGGCTGAGCACATCGCTGGTGGCGAAGAAGGCTTCGCGCGACTCGGCCGCCAGCAAGCCATGCTCGGTTGCGCGCGTGCGCGAGGCCTCGCTGCCCCAGACCTGAACCCGCATGTCGAAAGCCTGCCCGTACCGCGCAATGCGCTGGCCAATACGGCCATAGCCCCAGATGCCCAGCGTCTTGCCCGCGAGGCGCTGACCGAGACCGAAATTGGGCGGCATTGATTGCGACTTCAGCCCGGCCTGCTGCCAGGCGCCATGCTTCAGACTGGCGACATACTGCGGCAGACGCCGCATGGCGGCCAGCACCAGTGCCCAGGTCAGCTCGGCGGTGACGCCGGGGTCGGTCTGCCCATCGGCTACGGCGATGCCCAGATCGCTGCACGCTTGCACATCCACATGCGGGCCGATCCGGCCGGTCTGCACCACGAG
>NZ_NCKP01000067.1:0-19337 GCF_002282795.1 Thiomonas sp. 13-64-67 | reverse complement strand
TCCGCCAGCGCCAGCAGGCCGGGTCGCAGGGTCAGCAGATGCCCGGCCAGATTGCCGCTGTCCACCGCAGAGATGTAGCGCGGCGCCAGCGGCTGCAGGGTGAGGGTGTCGTACCAGTTGTAGAAATGCCCTCGGTAGCGTTGCAGGCCCTGCAGGGTCTGCAAGGTTTGATCGGTGCGCCGCAACAGCCGACCGATGCCGATGTAACCGAGGTCGTAGGCCGCCAGATTTGCCAGCAGCGCCAGCCCCATATTGGTGGGCGAGGTACGGTGCGCGATCACCGGGGCCGGTTGTTCCTGAAAATTGTCCGGCGGCAGGCCGTGGTCCAGCGCGCCGACATGGGCTTCGAAAAACGCCCAGGTCTTGCGCGCAAGCCGCCGCAGAAACCGCTGGGCTTCAGGCGTGGGCATGAAGGTCTGCATGACCGGCGGCTGGCTGATGCGCCAGGCCATGGCGGGCGAGGCCAGCCACAGCAGCAGCAAGGGCGCGGCCACCAGCAGTGCGCCGGGCCGCAGCAGCGCCAACGCGCCCGCGACCAGCAGCGCCAGCAACGGCCCGATCGCCATCGACTTGAACGTGGCGGCCAGCGTGGTGCTAACGCTGCGCTCCACCGCCTGCGACGGGTTCCACTGCAGCAACAGGCGCCGCGTGACGGCCATGCGCCACAGCGTGCGCACAATGGCGTCGAAGCTGTAGAGCGCCTCATGCGGTAGCCATGCCAGAGTGAGCAGGACATGCGTGGCATGCTGGCCCATGCTGCGCAGCGCCAGGCGCAGGTGCTGGCCGAGTAGCACGTCACGCGGCTTGATGAACAGATCGAGTTGCAGCGCCAGCAGCGGCGGCACGACCACCACGGCCAACACAGCCAAGGTCCACGCCGCGGTCTGCGTGATGACAAACCAGCCGAGCAGCAGCAGTGCCAGCAGCGCGGCGGGCACCAGACTGCGTCGCAGGTTGTCAAGGATCTTCCAGCGCGACAAGGCCGACAGCGGGTTGCGCGTGCGCAGGCGCTGTGGCGTACGCACCCAAGGCAGAACCCACGGCAGCAACTGCCAGTCGCCGCGAATCCAGCGATGGCGGCGGCTGACGTCGCTGCCATACCGCGACGGATAGTCCTCGAACAACTGCACGTCGCTGATCAGGCCAGAGCGGGCGAAGCAGCCCTCCACCAGATCGTGGCTGAGGATGCTGTTCTCGGCGAAGCGATTCGCCAGAACTTGCTCGAACGCATCGACGTCGTAAATGCCCTTGCCGATGAAAGAGCCTTCGCCGAACAGGTCCTGGTAAAGGTCTGACACCGCACTGGTGTAGGGGTCGATACCGGCGTCGCTGCCGAACAATCGCGCGTACATCGAGCGCGCCGCGCTGGGCAGGCTGATGCCCACGCGCGGTTGCAGGATGGCGTGCCCGGTGATGACGCGCTGCGTGGCGGTGTCGATCACCGGCCGATTGAGCGGGTGCGCCATGGCGCCGATGAACTGGCGCGCAGCGTCGCGCGGCAACTGCGTATCGGTATCCAGGGTGATGACGTACTTGACCTCGGTGAGCACTTCGATGCGGCCCACGATCTGCATAAACCGCGTGCCGCCTACGCCGCGCAGCAGACCGTTGAGCTCGGCCAGCTTGCCGCGCTTGCGCTCGTAACCCATCCACACCTTGTCGGTCGCATTCCAGCGGCGCGGCCGGTGCAGCAGAAAGAAACGGTCGGCCTGCGCGTCGGGGTGGCTGGCGTTGAGCGCGTCGATGCGCTCGGTGGCCTGTTGCAGCAGCGCCGCGTCGGTCTCCAGCACTTCACTCTGGGCATCGACAAAATCGGTGAGAAGGGCGAAGTGCAGATGCGGGTCGCGATTGGCCAGGAAGCGCACCTCGAGCGCATCGGCCAGGGCGTCCACGTCCTGCGCACTGCTGAGCATGGCTGGAATCACCACCAGGGTGCGCACCTCGGGCGGCAGGCCCTTGGAAAAATCGAGCCGAGGCAGGATGCGCGGCAACACCACGATGGACAGCAGCCAGTTCACCAGGCTGATGGCCAGCTGGCTGCTGATCAACCCCACCGCAACAGCGATAGCCAGGAATTCCCAGCCCTGCAGGCCATTGCGCTGCACGACACGCAGAAGAGGCTGCGCCAGCAGAGCCAGCAATAGCAAAACCGAGCCGAGGTACAGGGTGAGGGGCGCGCGCAGGGCGAACCGCCGCAGCGCGTCGCGGGCCGAATCTTGCGCGGCCACACGCTGTTCGAGCGCGGCCAGTCCGCGGTCGATGAGAAAGTAACCGACGTGGCTCTGCGACGGCTGCTCGGTCGCGCCCGGCGCGGTGTGACTCGCCAGATCAACCGCAGCGCGGGCCACTTCGCCTTCACTGCGGGTGGTGCGCTTGGCCAGGCGTTCCACCACATGGCGGTAGTGGTCGCGGGTAGTGAAGTCCATCGCGGCATAGATGCCTGCCGGGTCTTGGCGCAAGACCTGCTCCACATGACTCATGGACTCGACGAAGGTACGCCAGTCCATGCTGGACAGCGTGCGCAAACTACCGATGCTGTTGCCGATGGTCACCTGATCAGCGGCCTGCTGCTGGGCTTCGAGCTGTACCAGCCGCTCGATGTTGTGCCCGGATTCCGACAGCGCCTGCTCCACCCAGGTCAACGCCAGCGCCAGTGCGGGCCCCTGGCCTTGCAGCCGTCGCGTGAGTTCGGCCACAAAGGAGCAAGCCATGGGCGGGCCCGAGCGCGCCATGTCGGCCACGGCGAGCACCACGCTCTTGGGGTCGCTCTCGGCGACTTCGGCCATGCGATCGGCCCACTGCCCGGCCACGTTGCGGTCGCCCCATTCGGCCATCACCCGCACCGCAACCCGGCGCAGATTCTCGATCAGCCCCAGTCGCAGCATGATCGGAACGGCCCACAGCTCGCCCAGCTTGAGCGGCGTCACCGTCTGGTAGGCGACGACGAAGCGGCGCAAGCTTTCGCCGTCCAGGCGGCCGTCGGCGTGGACGATGGTTTCCAGCGCAATGTCATAGACCCGCGGCAGGTTGGCCGAAGGGCCGTTGATCAGCCACGGCAGCTCACGGCTGTAGCCCTTGGGCAGGTCGCGCTGCGCCGTGCGAATCTGCTCCTCGATCAGGTAATCGTTATCGAGCAGCCACTCCGCTGCCGGTGTGATGCGATGCCCCTGGTACACCGCCTGCGTCAGCACCGTGCTGGCATGCGCCAGCGTGTCCGCGTTGTCGGCAAGCCGGGTGAGCAAGGCATTGTTCTGCGGCCGCATGGAGGCCTGATGCCGTGCGGCCAACACCACGCCATGCTGCTCCATCTGATCGGCGCTGAGCAAATCCGAGCGCAGCACGGGTTCGTCAACCTGTGCCGGGCGAAAGATGGCCGGGCGCAGCAGTCGACTACCCAGTTGCGGCCAATGGGGTTTGGCGTGAAGAGCCCAGAATTTCAAGATGAGAGGCGCCAGTGAAGTGACCTCGCGCCACGACAATGAAAGGCGGCCCCGCAACCGGCTTGCAGCGGCCGCGCCCTGCGTTGCACGCATCGCGTCAGCCTCCATGGTGGGAGCGTTTGCCCGGATTTTTCTTGCGGGTGGACTTGCCGCGCACCAAACTGCGCTTTTGGCCTGTGGCCTTCATCTGCGGAATCGCGGGCTGGCTGTTTGCATCAATGGGGCGGGTGGGAGATTTGCTGGGCATGGCGGGCTTTCGGTTGGATCAACAAGAAGGGCATTGCGCCTGCTGGGACACAGCGCGCAAGGCAGGATGGCGGCGGATCAGTGCTGATCCGCGACTTTTTCAATGATCTGCAGAATCGGCTTGATCAGATCGATCGGCATCGGAAAGATGACCGTGGAATTTTTCTCGGTGCCAATTTCCGACAGCGTTTGCAAATAGCGCAGCTGCATGCCGCCGGGTGCCGACGCCAGAATGGCCGCCGCATTCACCAGCGTCTGCGCGGCCTGGAATTCAGCGTCAGCATGAATCACCTTGGCGCGGCGGTCGCGTTCAGCCTCCGCCTGCTTGGCGATGGCGCGCACCATGTCTTCGGTCAGTTCGATATTTCGGATCTCCACCACGCTGACCTTGATGCCCCAGGCCTCGGTCTGGGCGTCCAGAATGGCCTGAATATCGGCATTGATCTTGCTGCGCTCGGACAGCATTTCATCCAGGTCGTGCTTGCCCAGCACCGCGCGCAAGGTGGTTTGCGCCAGCTTGCTGGTTGCGGAGAAAAAATCTTCCACCTGGATAAAGGCCTTTTCTGGATCGACGATGCGGAAATACAGCACCGCATCCACCTTGACGGACACGTTGTCCCGCGAGATCACGTCCTGCGATGGCACCTCGTGCACCACGGTGCGCAAATCCATTCGGGCCATGCGCTGCAGCACGGGGATCACGAGAATCAGCCCGGGCCCTTTGACCCGCTGGAAGCGACCGAGCTGGAACACCACGGCCCGCTGGTATTCGTAGATGATCTTGAGGGACGAGGCCAGAAACAGCACCAGAACGACCAGCAGGAGGAACAGTGGAGACAGGATGGGAATGTTGGACATGGCGGCGCTGGCAACTTGAAAAGTGGCTGCCAAGTGGCGCAGAAGCCGTCGAGCCGAACCCTTGCACGGCCAGAGATCAGCTGAATTGCAGGCGCTTTTTTGACGGCTTTTCGAGGATCTGGACCCTCAGCAGAACAGTCGTTCCAAAGAGCACAGGGTGCCGCCTTGGAACTGTTGTTGCAACGTAGGCCAAAAGCCTTTGCGGGTCTGTACGTTTGCGTACAGACCCGCAAAAAACGCAGATGCCGGATCGCTCACGCTGTGATGGTGGCGCTTTCCGGCGGGCTGGGGTCTGGCCGGCGTTTGTCGATTCAGGCGTTTGCAAAAACGCTGATGCTCAACGGTGATCGCGTTCACAACGTTCGCACAATCTGGCTCAGGGCGGTACCTGAAGAAGTCAGCCGGGTCTGGCCCTGCTGGAGATCAGATCAAAATCGCTCGGCATATTGCGCTTATTCCCAAGGGGAAATCTGCGCCAGATCGCTGCGCCACTCGAGTAGTTGCAGCGCGGCGATCTACTCCACTGCAATCTGGCCCAGTGCGGACAGATCTTGCGCGCCCTGCGCGGCCCGGGCGTCGGCGATGGATAGCGGGTCGCTCGGTTTGTCCATCGCCGCGTCGCGGCCCTGGCACTAGGGCCTGATAACGCTATTGATGCACCCACGCCGGGGGTCTCGGCGGAGGCAATGCGAGGCGCAGGCCGCGCCGTGGTGTGTGGCACCACAAGCGGACGGCAACGTGGCAGTGCGCCGCCCAGCCCCCCGGCCCGAAGGGTTGCCCCCAGGCGGGTGCATACATAGCGTGAACAGGCCCTAACCCTTGGCCGCCAGCAGCGACGCTTCGAGGATGTCGAGCGCCTCGGCGAACACGGCGTCTGAAATCGTCAGCGGGAACAGGAAGCGCACCACGTTGTAGTCCACCCCGCAGGTCAGCAGGATGAGGCCGCGCCTGAGTGCCTCGGCCTGCACGGCCTTGGTATAAGCCGCGTCCGGTTTGCCAGAGGCGGGGTCGTTGAACTGCACCGCAACCATGGCGCCCAGGCCGCGCACATCGCTGATCTGCGGCACTTGCGCACGCAGACCTTCAAGCCGGGCCTTGAGCTGATCGCCCAGCTTCTGGCCGCGCGCCGGGAGTTGCTCGTCGTGCATCACGTCGATCACGGCGTGCGCGGCGGCCACGGCCATGGGGTTACCCGCGTAGGTGCCGCCCAGCCCGCCGGGGGCCGGGGCGTCCATGATTTCGGCGCGGCCGGTCACCGCCGACAGCGGCATGCCCGAGGCCAGCGATTTGGCGATGGTCATGAGGTCGGGCAGCACGCCGGTCTGCTCGAAAAAGTGTTCCATCGCGAACAGCTTGCCGGTGCGACCGAAGCCGGTCTGCACCTCGTCGGCGATGAGCACGATGCCGTGCTGGTCGCACAGTGCGCGCAGCCACTTCACCGCCTCGGCCTGAATGACGTTGAAGCCGCCCTCGCCCTGGATCGGCTCGAAGATGATGGCGGCCACGCGCGCGGGCTCGATGTCGGCCTTGAACAGCAGTTCCACCGCCTTTTTCGTCTCGTCGAGGCTGGCGCAATGGCAGGGAAACGGCGCGTGATAGATCTCCGGCGGAAAGGGGCCGAAGCCCGCCTTATACGGCTGCACTTTGCCAGTGAGCGACACGGCAAACAGGCTGCGGCCGTGGAAGGCGCCGCCAAAGGCAATCACCCCCGGACGCTGGGTGTAGGCGCGGGCAATCTTGATGGCGTTTTCCACCGCCTCAGCGCCGGTGGAGAACAGCGCGGTCTTCTTGGCGTGGCTGCCGGGCGTGAGGGCGTTGAGTTTTTCGGCCAGGCTGACATAGCTCTCATACGGCACGACCTGGTAGCAGGTGTGGGTGAAGTGCTGCAGTTGCTCCTGCAGCGCGGCGACGATTTTCGGGTGGCGATGGCCGACGTTCATCACCGCGATGCCGCCAGCGAAGTCGATGTAGCGCTGTCCTTCGACGTCCCATAGCTCGGAGCCCTCGGCGCGGTCGGCGTAGAAGCTGGCCATCACGCCCACGCCGCGGGGCGTGGCAGCGGCGCGGCGCGCCTGGAGTTGTTCATTCAGTGAGTGGTTCATGGTGTGTCTCCAAAAGATTCTCCCTCCCGGCCTCCCCCACTGCGTGGAGGAGGAGCAAAGGCTCCCTCTCCGCTTGCGGGGAGGGCCGGGGTGGGGAGGGTTCAGTTCGCGCTGTCGATCCGCATCCAGGTGGTTTTGAGTTCGGTGTATTTGTCGAAGGCATGCAGCGACTTGTCGCGGCCGTTGCCCGACTGCTTTACGCCGCCGAACGGCACGGTGATGTCGTCCTCGTCGTACTGGTTGACGTGCACGGTGCCCGCCTGCAGCGCGCGCGACACGCGTACCGCGCGGTCGATATTGCGCGACCACACCCCGGCGTGCAGGCCGTAGGCGCTGTCGTTGGCAATCGCCACGGCTTCGGCCTCGGTCTTGAAACGGATGACCGCCAGCACCGGGCCGAAGATTTCTTCCTGCGCGATTTTCATGCTGTTTTTCACGCCGTCGAACACCGTCGGGGCGACGTACTGCCCGCCGGTCTCCTGCAGCGCGCGGCAGCCGCCGGCCACGCAGCGCGCGCCCTCGTCCACGCCCGACTGGATATAGCCGAGCACGGTCTGCGTCTGGGTTTCATCGACCAGCGCGCCGAGCACGGTGGATGCATCCAGCGGGTCGGCCGGGTGGTATTGCGGAGTGAGCGCAGTGAGCTTCTCGACGAAGGCATCGGCAATGCTGTCCTGCACCAGCAGGCGCGAGGGCGCGTTGCAGCTCTCGCCCTGGTTGTAGAACATGCTGCCGATAGCCGTGGCGGCGGCGCGGTCGAGATCGTCGAAGTCGGCGAAGACGATGTTGGCCGACTTGCCACCGAGTTCGTTGTACACGCGCTTCAAGTTGCTGCGGCTGGCATAGTCGAGCATGCGGCGGCCGGTGCGGGTGGATCCGGTAAAGCCGATGGCGTCCACGTCCATGTGCAGCGCCAGCGCCTCGCCGGCCTCGTGACCATAGCCCGGCACCACGTTGAACACGCCCTCTGGCAGCCCGGCTTCGAGCGCCAGTTCGGCCAGACGCAGCGCGGTGAGCGGCGATTTTTCAGAAGGCTTGAGCACCACACTGTTGCCGGCGGCCAACGCGGGGCCCAGCTTCCACGAGGCCATCAGCATGGGGTAATTCCACGGCACGATGGCGCCGACCACGCCGATGGCCTGGCGCGTGACGAGGGCCAGCGCGTTGTCGCCGGTGGGGGCGATTTCGTCGTAGATCTTGTCCACCGCTTCGCCGAACCACTGCAGGCAGCGCGCGGCGGACGGCACGTCGGTGGACAGGCTGTTCTTGATCGGCTTGCCCATGTCGAGGGTTTCGAGCAGCGCGAGTTCGTCGCGCGCAGCGCGCAGTTGCTCGGCAAACGCCACCATCACCTTCTTGCGCGCAGCGGGCGGCTGGCCAGCCCAGCGGCGGTCATTGAATGCAGCGCGGGCCGAGGCCACGGCGCGGTTGATGTCCGCCGCCTTGCCGCGGGCGACGCGGGCGATCACCTTGCCGTCAATGGGCGAGATGCAGTCGAACAGGCCGCCATCAGTCGCGGCCCAGCGCCTGCCGTCGATGACCATGCGGCCGTCGATACCGCGCTTGAGCAGATCGTCGGCGCGTTGATGCCAGATGCGATTGAAGTTCTCGGTCATGCGAATCTCCTGGGGTAAGGTTTAGTTCTTTTTGAGCGCCATGATGGCGTAGTGTTTGCGCACGCGGGTGTGGTTTTCCCAGATGCCGGTGAAGCCGCCGGGCACGACGAACGCGTCACCGACGCGAAATTCCTGCGCCGCGCCGTCGTCTGCGGTGAGCGTCATATGCCCTTCGAGCAGCACGCAGAACTCTTCTTCATGCGGGTCGTAGTGCACGCGCCAAGCGCCAGTCTCACCCTGCCAGATGCCAGCGGAGAACTGACCGGTGGCGTCGGTGTAGTGATTCCAGACCAGTTGCTGCGGGTCGCCGCGCAGCACTCGTTCGGGCGCTGGAGCGATGGGTTCGGGCGCCACCCTGTTCGTTGTGAAGGCGATGGGGTGGCGCATGATGGAGTAGCAAAAAGCGGTGAGGCGGCGGGCAAGACACCCGCCGCGAAAGGACAGATCAGAAGCTCACGACCACCGAAGCGGCAAGAAGATTGTTGTCCTTTTTGTAGCTGCCATCCGACACGTTGTAGAAGGTAGCAAGGCTGGAGCGGTCATAGCGGTACTCCATCTTCAACGTGGTCGACTCGGTCAGCAGGTAATTCCAGCCGAGCGAGAGGGCGTAGCGGTTGGCGCCCTTGTTGGGGTCGACGATGGTCCAGTTACCCGTGCCGTCGTTGACGTAGCCGGGGCCGAAGCCGTTGACGCCGTTGAAGCTCGCGCCGGGGCCACCGGCAGTCGGGTTCATATAGCCACCCGGCAGCCCGCCGCCATTGCTGCTGTTGTTGAGATAGTCAGCGCGGGCGAAACCGAGGAAGCGCGGGGTGAAGTTATAGGTCAGCATGCCCGAGGCGCCCCACCACTTGGCTTTGCCGCCGTTATACGCTGCCCCGGTCTGCTGTCCATAGCCGAGTTGGCCGTACTAGCCCCAGTCGCCCTGGGTCAGGTAGCCGTCGACCTCGAACATCTGCGCGGTCGAGGTGCCAGTGGCAAACAGCGGCGTGGTGCCGTCCGCCGCCACGTTGGAGTTCGGCAGCTTGCCCACCATGCCCCAGAAGCCGATATCGGCGTTGTCATAACCGGGCGGGGTGTAGTCGGCACGGAACACCAGTGCCGGGGCACGCCCGCCGGAGCCGCCGTAGTAATAACGCGGCGAGTTCATATTGGCGATCATGCTCTTCCACTCCCAGTTGCCCACGGTCTGGTCGAGCCCGACGCCGGTGTAGGCGGTCAGCTCGGTGAAGTCGAACAGCAGGTTATGGGTGATGGGTTTGGTCTGGTTGTCCCAGGTGTATTCATAGCCTTCCCAGTCGGGGATCTGGCCGGCGATGAGCTTGGTCTCGTTGTTCAACGGAATCGACACCGAAGCTTCATGAATGATGGAGTTGCCATTCATATTCACGCCGGCGCCCCGATCAGGAGCCAGGGTGAGGTTCCAGCCCACGCCGCCCGCGGTTTCCTTCTGGAACTGGAGATAAACGCCGCCGAAATACGAGTTGTCGTAGTTGTAGAGCGAGTACGCACCCGGATCGCCATTGGACCGATTCAGGAATACGAACGAACTGGCCTGCTGATCCTGGTTGTAGACATAGGCCGGGGCGATCATGCCGCTGACCTTCAATCCCTTGAAGCCGGACGACTCGGTTTGCTCCTTGATGCCCGAGACCTGCACATCCGCATGGTTGGCCACCTTTGAGGCTTCATCTGTCGCCTTCTGGTTGTCGGTGATCTGGGTTTGCTGCGCCTTGACCTGCGCTTCGAGTTGCTGCACCTTGGCCTTGAGCGCTTGCAGCTCGTTCAGGATGTCGGCGTTGGTGTCGGCATGTGCCAGTGGGGCGAGCCCCAGGCTGGCCGCCAGCACGGTGAGTTTGAACTTGTTCATCAGTGTGTCCTCCAGGTGTTTTTAGATGTTGACAGGGTGCTTCTCTTGCTCAAAAAAACCGCTCCTCTGGCGACGGCTCATCGCCCCTCGGCGGTCATCAATCCGACGCCGAATTCCTTTGTTTGCTGCGGCTCGGCATCCATCCGCAAGGCCTGCGCGGCCTGTTTTGCGCGCAGACGCTCACGTCGCGCCATGAGCAGGCTACTCACCGCCACCGCAATGATGACCAGATAGACCGTGATCGCCCCGACCACATTGATGGTCGGGCTCAGACCGAGACGGGCGCGCGAGAAGATCACCACCGGCAAGGTGGTGCTGCCCGGGCCGGAGAGGAAGGCGGAGATCACCACTTCATCGAGCGACAGCGAGAACGCCAGCAGCCAGGCCGACACCAGGGCCTGCGAAATGGACGGCAGGGTGACCAGCATGAACACCTGGAAAGGGCGCGCACCCAGATCCATGGCGGCTTCCTCGATCGACCGGTCCATTTCCTTCAGACGCGACTGGATGACCACCGCGGCATAGGAAATGGCCATGACGGTATGGCCGATGAAGATGGTGAAAAACCCCTTCTGCGGAAACCCCATGGCCTTCTGCACCGTCACGAAAAACAGCAGCAGCGCCAGCGCGATAACTACCGTGGGCATGACCAGCGGGATGTTGATCATGAAGTTGAGCAGGCTCTTGCCCGCGAAGTGGCGATAGCGCACCAAGGCAAATGCCGCCAATGTGCCCAGCAGCACCGAAGTAGTGGCCGTCGCCAGCGCCACCTTGAGCGACAGAATCAAGCCGCTGATGACTTCATGGTCATGCACCACCGCGCCGTACCACTTGAAGGTCCAGCCGCCCCAAATGGTGACCATGCGCGAATCGTTGAACGAATACACCACCAGCACCACGATGGGCAGGTAAAGAAACAGATAGACCAGGATCATCCAGGTCAGGGGCAGCACGGCGGTCTTTTTCATCGCATGCCCTCCAGGCTCTTGGTCTGGTACTTGTTGAACACCGCAATCGGCAGCAGGATGAGCACGATCATCACAATGGCCACCGCGGAGGCGCGCTGCCAGTCGAGGTTGAGGAAGAACTCATTCCACATTACCCGGCCGATGTTGAGCGTGGACGGGCCCGCGAGCAGCTCGGGAATGACGTATTCGCCCACCGCCGGAATGAAAACCAACAGGCTGCCGGCGATGATGCCCGACTTGGACAGCGGCACGGTGACCAGCCAGAAGGTCTTTAGCGGCGTGGAGCCCAGATCGGCCGCCGCCTCGACCAGCCGGTGATCCATTTTCACCAGCGTGGCGTAGAGCGGCAGAATCATGAAGGGGATGTAGCCATACACCATGCCCACCATGAACGAAAATTCGGTGAACATCATGCGCAGCGGGGTGTGGATGATGCCGACCCACATCAGGAACTGGTTGACCAGGCCGTTGACGTCGAGCAGGTTCTTCCAGGCATAGATGCGGATGAGAAACGAGGTCCAGAACGGCAGCATGACCAGCATCAGCAGGGCGGGCCGTACCGTGGGCTTGGCCCGGGCGATGAAGTAGGAAAACGGATAGCCGATCACCAGACACAGCACTGTGGTCATCAAGGCGTACCACAGCGATGACAGATAGGTGATGATGTAGAGACTGTCGCGCACCAGCGCCAGGTAAGGCGAGAAGTGGATGTTGACCTGCAGCGCATCGTTCACATAGGTGACGAGCGGGTCGAAGCCAATGCCCAGCGCGTCGGTTTCCGACACGCTGATCTTGAGCAGGATAAAGAACGGCGCGAGCAGAAAGGCCAGCAGCCAGATCTGCGGAATGCCGATCACGATCTTGCGGCCCCAGTTGAAGGGCTTGCGCACTTTGCGCGGGGTGGAGGTGTCGCTGTTTGTTGGCATGATGCGTTGGCGCTGTGCCTCAGTCCACGATGACCACAGGCGCGTTATCCGCCCAATGCGCGGTAACTGCGGCCCCCACATCAAACGGATCGGCATGGCGATCGGCATTGGACACGGTGACGCGAACGCGCCGCTTGCTCGGCAGCAGCAGCTCGTAGGCGGTGTAACTACCCATGTACGAGCGCCCGGACACCGTGCCCTGAAAGGCGTTGTTCGGGTGACTCTGGTGCCCCTCGGTCAGAGTCATTTTTTCCGGACGCAAGGCGATGCCCAGCTCCATGTTGAGCGTGCCGCTGATGCCGTGGCCGATGTAGAACAACGCATCATCGGTCTGCACTTCGCGCGGGTTTGCGGGTGTTCGTAAATCTCGATGGGGGTGCCGAGTTGAAGAAACTCGCCATCCTTCATCACCGCGATGCGGTCGGCCATGGTCATGGCCTCCTCCTGGTCGTGCGTGACCATCACGCAGGTCACGCCGACCTTGCGCAGAATGTTGACGAGTTCGAGCTGGGTACGCTCGCGCAACTTTTTGTCGAGTGCGGCCAGCGGCTCGTCGAGCAAAAGCAGCTTGGGGCGTTTGGCCAGGCTGCGCGCCAAAGCCACGCGCTGTTGCTGGCCGCCGGAGAGCTGGTGCGGCTTGCGCTTGCCGTAGGGCTTGAGCTGCACCAGGTCGAGCATCTGCTCCACGCGGGTGGCGATGTCCGCCTTGGGCATGCCGTCGCGTTTCAGACCGAAGGCGATGTTGTCGAACACGGTCAAGTGCGGAAACAGCGCGTAAGACTGGAACATCATGTTGATCGGCCGCTCATAGGGCGGCAGATCGGTGATGTCCTCGCCCTCCAGATAGATGTGGCCGGAGGTCGGCGTCTCGAAGCCCCCGAGCATGCGCAGCAAGGTGGACTTGCCGCAGCCACTCGATCCGAGCAGGGCAAAAATTTCGCCCTGCTGGATGTCGAGATGAATGTCATTGACCGCGACGACCTCATCGAAGCGACGGGTGATGCCGTCGATGCGCAGGAAGGGTTTTGCATTCGTGGAAGGGGGCGTCACAACGCGAACTCCATCATCGGTCGAACAAGGTTGAGGTGTGGGGTGTTGCCGCGCACCTGCCGACAAAAAACGCAGAGCGCGGCAACAGGGGTCAGATCACAGGCCGGTCTTGAACTTGGTGTAAAGACGGGTCACGAGACGACGCTGCTCCGGGGTGTAAACCTTGGGCGGAATCAGCTTGGCCACCATATCGGGCTTGAGGAACACGAAGTCGTTGTCCTTGATCTTGGCATCGACATAGGGCAGCGACGACGGCACCGGGTTGGCGTAGGTCACCGTGTTGGTGTCGGCTGCGGCCACCTTAGGCTCGAGCACGTAGTTCATCCACTTGTAGGCGTTGTCGATGTTCTTGGCGTCGGCGGGAATGGCCATGGTGTCGATGAAGATCACGGCGCCATGCGTGGGCGGGAACACTTCGATGTCCTGCTTGTTTTTTGCCGCCTTGGCGCGCGCCGCGGCAATGCCCATATCACCCGACCAACCCAGCGACATGCAGATGGAGCCGCCAGCCAGGTCGTTGATGTAGCCCGAGGACGAGAAGATGCTCACGTCCTTGCGCACCTTCTGCACCATGGCGTAGGCCTTCTCGAAGTCGGCCGGGCTCTGGGTGTCTTGCGGAATGCCGAGATAGTTGAACGCAGCCTCCATGATGTCGCCGCCCGAGTCGAGCATGGAGATGCCGCAGGACTTGATCTTGTCAGCGTAGGTCGGATCAAAAATCAAGGACCAGGGATTGGCCGGCATGGGGGTGTTGCCCAGCGCCTTTTTCACCTGGTTGACGTTGATGCCTACCGTGGTGTAGCCCCACATCCAGGGAATGAGGTATTTGTTGCCGGGGTCAACCGCGGCGAGCTGCTTCATCAGGCCCGGATCGAGGTTTTTGTAGTTGGGGATCTTGGCTTTGTCCAGCGGATGCAGCAGGCCGCCCTTGATGTCGATGGCCGCCCAGTTCGACGACGGCACCACGATGTCGTAGCCGGTATCGCCCGCCACCATTTTGGCGAACAGGGTTTCGTTGGAGTCGAAGGTGTCGTAGCGCACCTTGATGCCGGTGTCCTTCTCGAAACCCGGCACCGTGGTCGGTGCGATGTAGTCGGACCAGTTGTAGATATTGAGCACGCCGGCGGCTTGCGCCGGGGCGGCAGCGCCGAGGGTTAGCGCCGCGGCGCCCGCCAGGCATGCCGCCAGCAGCTTGCGACGGACTGACTTCGTATGCAGTTTTTGTGACATGAAAAACCTCTCAAGTGTGTGTGAAGCCAATTGAAAACAACAGGTGCAGCAGGGTGAGGCTTTGCAATTCCCGTACCAGTATGCCGTGACCGACCGAAACGGAAATGGCGATTTATACCAAGCCCTGCGCACGCAGACCAGCCAGCGTGTCGTCCAGGCTACGGCGAATGCGCCGGATCATCTCGTCGATTTCGGCATGCGTCATCACCAGCGGCGGGGCGATGATCATGCGTTCTTCCACGGCGCGCATCACCACGCCGTTCTTGAAGCAGTGGTCGCGGCAGAGGTAGCCCACGCCCAGATCGGCGTCGAACAATGTGCGGCTGGCCTTGTCTTTGTAGAGCACCAGCCCGGCCACCATGCCCAGAGAATCGACATCGCCCACCAGGGGATGATCGGCCAGGGTGGCGAATTGCGCCTTCAGGTAAGGCGCGGTGTCTGTGGCCACGCGCTCGACCACGCCCTCGTTGCGCAGCGCGTTGACGTTGGCGATGGCGACGGCGCAGCAGGTCGGATGGCCGGAGTAGGTGAAACCGTGGTTGAAGTCGCCGCCCTGCTCGATCAGCACCTTGGCCACACGGTCGCCCACCAGCACCCCGCCCAGCGGCAGGTAGCCCGAAGTCACGCCCTTGGCGAAGGTAATGAGGTCGGGTTTGGAGTTGATGTGCGGGTGTTGGCAGCCGAACCAGTGCCCCAGACGACCGAAGCCGCAGATGACTTCATCGGAGATCAGCAACAGGCCGTACTTGTCGCAAATGCGCTGAATCTCGGGCCAGTAGCTGGCCGGGGGAATGATGACGCCGCCCGCGCCCTGCACCGGCTCGCCGATGAAGGCGGCCACCTTGTCGGCGCCCACTTCGAGAATCTTGGCCTCCAGCCAGCTTGCGGCGCGCAAGCCGAAGTCGTGTGCGCTCTCGCCCGGCCTGCCGTGCTGCAACTGGTAGGGCTGGTCGATGTGGGTGATGCCCGGCAGTGGCAGGTCGCCCTGTTCGTGCATGCCGCTCATGCCGCCCAGCGACGCGCCGCCCAGCGTGCTGCCGTGATAGGCGTTGTGGCGGCTGATGATCGTCTTGCGCTGCGGCTGGCCCATCAGATCCCAGTAACGGCGCACCAGGCGGATGATGGTGTCGTTGCCTTCGGAGCCGGAGTTGGTGAAGAACACATGGTTGAAGCCGGGCGGCGCCACCTGCGGCAGCAGCGCCGCAAGCTCGGTTGCCGGAGCCGTGGTGGTCTTGAAAAAGGCGTTGTAGAACGGCAGGGTTTGCATCTGGTGGGTGGCGGCGTCCACCAGATCCTGCCGCCCGTAGCCGAGGTTGACGCACCACAGGCCAGACATACCGTCGATGATTTCGTTGCCGTCGGAGTCCCAGATGCGCACGCCCTCGCCGCGCACGATGACGCGGCTGCCCGCGGCGTTCAGGCTCTTGGTGTCGGTGAAGGGATGCAGGTGATGCGCGGCGTCCTTGGCGCGCAGCGCGGCGGTGTCGAACTGGGGCAGATCATTGGGTTTCATGGGAGTCTCCGTTTCAGGACGATGTTTTGTTGAGGGTGCGGCACCGTTCAGACGTGCAACAGCAGATGCTCGCGCTCCCAGGGGCTGATGACCTTCATGAACTCGGCGTACTCGCTCATCTTCACCGCCTTGTAGATGCCGCAAAAGCGTTTGCCCAGAATGGCCTCGAGCTCGGGCACATCGTCGAGCGCACGCACCGATTCGGACAGGCTTTGCGGCAGCGGAATGGCGTTGGGCGCCGCGTAGGCATTGGTCTTCATTTCGGGCAGCGGGCTGATTTTGTTGACCATGCCCAGATAGCCGCAGGCCAGGCTGGCGGCCAGCGCAACGTAAGGGTTGGCGTCGGCGCCGATCACACGGTTTTCCATGCGGCGGTTTTCGGCATTGGAGAACGGCACGCGGATGCCCACGGTGCGGTTGTCCGCGCCCCATTCCACATTGGTCGGCGCCGCGGTATTGGCGACCAGACGGCGATACGAGTTCACATACGGGGCGAACAGCGCCATGACGTGCGGAATGTATTTCTGCAAACCGCCGATGTAGTGCAGGAACAGCTCGGACTCGCTGCCGTCGGCGTTGCTGAAAATGTTCTGGCCCGTTTTGCGATCGACGATGCTCTGGTGCACATGCATGGCGCTGCCGGGTTCGCCCGCCATGGGCTTGGCCATGAAAGTGGCGAACATATTGTGGCGCAGCGCCGCTTCGCGCAGGGTGCGTTTGAAGAAGAACACCTTGTCGGCCAGATCGAGCGGATCGCCATGCAGGAAGTTGATTTCCATCTGCCCGGCGCCGACTTCGTGAATCAGCGTGTCCACGTCGAGGTCCATCGCCTCGCAGTAGTCGTAGATGTCTTCGAACAGCGGATCGAACTCGTTGACCGCGTCGATGCTGTAGTGCTGACGCGAGGTTTCGGCGCGACCCGAACGGCCGATGGGCGGACGCAGCGGCTGGTCGGGATCGTTGTTCTTGGCCACCAGATAGAACTCCAGCTCGGGCGCCACCACCGGGGTCCAGCCCTTGTCGGCGTAGAGCTTGAGCATGTTTTTCAGCACGGTGCGCGGGGCGTAGTCCACCGGCTCGCCATCCTTGAAATAGCAGTCGTGAATGACCTGCGCGGTGGGGTCGGTGGCCCAGGGCACGACGCGCGCGGTGCTCGGATCGGGCACCAGATTCATATCGCGGTCGGTATCGGCGATCAGGGTTTCGAGGCGTTCATCCTCGGGCCAGTTGCCGGTGACGGTGAGGCCGATGATGCTTTCCGGCAGACGCATGCCGCGGTCTTCGGTGAACTTGCTGCGCGGCAGGATCTTGCCGCGCGCCACCCCGGTCAGGTCGGGCACGAGGCATTCGATTTCGGTAATGCGTTGGGCGTTGAGCCAGCCTTCAAGATCGTTGAAGGTCCACTGCTTGCGGTTGTCGCTACTCATGATGTGATTCCAGTTTGCGTTTCAAGGATGGTTCCATCCATCGCCTGCACTTTGAACGCCAAAGGTGCAGGCGCGGTTTGCTCAGGCAGCGCGCGCCAGCGAGTCGTCGCGCTTGCGCGCGGCGAACTGCCGACAGGCGTTGCCGAAAGCGGCATAGATCGCGCGCGACACGGGGTTTTGCGCGGCCTGCCATTCGGGATGCCACTGCACCGCCAGCACAAAGCCAGCGTCGGTGCGGTGAGCGGGTTGATAGGTGTACGCCTCGACCAAGCCGTCGGGCGCATGCGCCTGCGCCAGCAGATCGGGGGCGAGGGTCTGGATGCCTTGGCCATGCAGGCTGTTGACCTCCCAGGAATCCGCGCCGACGATGCTGGCGAGCATGCCGCCGGGTACAGCCTGCAAGCGGTGCGCGGGGCCGTACTGCCCGGCGACATCCAGCGTGTCGTCTTCACGATGATCATCAAAGCCTGCGGTGTTGTGCACCTCCTGCAACAGGCTGCCGCCGAGCGCGACATTGATTTCCTGAAACCCGCGGCAGATACCGAGCACCGGAATGCCACGCGCAAGGGCGGCGCGGATCAGCGGCAGGGTCGTGGCGTCGCGCGCCGGGTCGGCGGGCGACTCAGGGTTGCTCAGCGCCTGGCCATAGTGGTGCGGCTCGATATTCGACGGCGAGCCGGTGAACACCAGCCCGTCCACATCCCCCAGCACCGCATCCAGCGGCAACTCGGCGCCCATTGAAGGCAGCAGCCAAGGCAACACGCCCGACAGCGGCAGCAGCGGGTCAACATATTTTTGCGTCACCGCATACGTGGGGTGCCCGCCGATTGATTTCAGATCGGTGGTGACCGCAACGCGAGGCAAGAAGGTGAGGTTGGACATCATCAAAACCGGATCAAAGACCAAGGAAACAAGGGTAGAAGCACACAGGCATGTTCCCTGTTTTAGTGCATTGCAACAAGAGGCAGAGCCTGAGGCAGCCGCTCAGTTTTCGCCCTGATTTGGTGCAATGCAATAAGGCCGGGCACCATTCTGAATGGGCCAAAAAAACAAAAAATACTAGGGTTTTCCATGACTTAGCACGATTCGATAGTCTCAATTTACCTGCCAACTGGTACTCTCGGAAGTGCCACTCCCTGCTTTTGTCATGGAGCCAGTTTTTATCTGCCGCGCCTACCCATGCGACCCCTTGCCCTCTCCGAACTCCTGCTCACCGAGCTTCAGCGCGCCGAAGGCGACGCGGCGGTAGCCCCGCCGCTCAACCGGCGCCTGTATCTCTCGCTACGCGGCGCCATTCTGGCGGGTCGCATCACCGCCGGGGTACAACTGCCGTCCACCCGCGATCTGGCGCGCGACCTGAATCTCTCGCGCAATACGGTCATGTCGGCCATCAACCAGCTCACGGCGGAAGGCTACCTCACCGCGCGCCAGGGCAGCGGCACTTTCGTTTCCGAGACCCTTCCGGAACTCGGCCCGCTGAGCCCCGCGCGGGGCCGCAAGCTGGCGCAGGCCGCCAGTGCGGACAGCAGCTCGCCACGCGAGCTCTCGCAGCGCGGCCAATTGCTCACCGCGCAGTCGGGCTCGGCGGACTTTGAGGTGCAACCGTTCGCGCCCGGCGAAATCGAGTTTGCCGAATTCCCCATTCAGCTCTGGCAAAAACTGCAGGCCAAGTATTGGCGCAGCCTCGACCGCGACCTGCTCGATTACGGCCAGGAAGGTGGCTATATGCCGCTGCGCGTGGCGATTGCGCAGTACCTCAGCCTGTCGCGCTCGGTGCGGGTGACGGCCGAGCAGGTACTCATCACCTCGGGCACGCAGCAATCGCTCGATCTGGCCGCGCGCCTGCTCACCGATCACGGCGACGAGGCCTGGGTGGAAGACCCCTGCTACTGGGGCGCGCGCCGGGCGTTGCAGGCCGCCGGGCTCAAGCTCAAGCCGGTCGCGGTGGACTTGGAGGGCATGGCGCCATCGGCCGCCGACTGGCAGCAGGGCAGGCCACGGCTGATCTACGTCACGCCATCGCATCAATATCCGCTCGGCCATGTGATGAGCCTGCAGCGCCGCCGCGCCCTGCTGCAGTTCGCCGCGCAACAG
>NZ_NCKP01000066.1:0-22402 GCF_002282795.1 Thiomonas sp. 13-64-67 | reverse complement strand
TGCAAGCCGCGGTGGCGGCCCTCGTGGCGCTGGGCATCAATCAACTCATCGGGCTGGCGGTGTTCGAGCCGCGCCCCTTCGCCATCGGCCTCGGCCCTGCGCTGCTGGCGCATGCGCCCGACAGCAGCTTTCCCAGCGATCACCTCACCGTGATCGCTTCGGTCGCGGCGAGCCTGCTCCTCACGCCGACATGGCGCCGGGCCGGTCTGCTGCTGGCACTGCTGGGCCTGCCTGTAGCCTGGGCGCGGGTGTATCTCGGCGTGCATTGGCCGCTGGACATGGCGGGCGCCGCTCTGGTGGGATTGTTGGCCGCGCTCGTCGTCCATCTGGCGCGACATCGTCTGCTGGAGCCCGCCATGCCCTTGCTCACGGGCCTCTATCGCAAACTGTTCGCACCGGCCATTCGTCAAGGCTGGGTTTTACGATGAAGCAAATTGTCACCCCACAGCCCACTGCCATGACGGTTCCCCATTTATCCCGCAGCGTTTTGCTCGCCGCTCTGCTTCTAGGCGGTTGCGCCAGCTATCACCCCGAGCCGCTGCCGACTTCCGCCGATCTGGCCGCATCGGTGAACCGCCTGGATGTGGCGCGCAGCAAAATCGCGCTGCGCGCGCTGACCCGCTACAACTTCGATACCGCCAAGCCGCTGGACGCCACCGGGCTGGCCATCCTCGCCGTGCTCAACAACCCGCAGCTCAAGGCCGAGCGCGCCCGGTTGGGCGTGGCCCGCGCGCAAGCCTTCGACGCCGGGCTGCTGCCCGATCCGCAACTCGGCCTGTCGCAAGACTTCCCCGGCAACAGTGCGGGAGCAACGACTTCGGCATACAACCTCGGGCTGTCTTACGACATTGCCGCGCTCATCACCCACCACGCCGCGCAAAGCGCCGCACAGCACGCCGCAACCCAGGTCAACCTGCAAGTGCTGTGGGCCGAATGGCAGACCGTGGCGCAAGCCCGCCTGCTCTACACCCAGATCACCGGCAACGCGGCGCGGCTGAAACTGCTGGAGCAGGAACGCGCCTTGTTCACGCAGCGCCTGCAGCGCAGCCAGGCCGCGCTGGCGCAGGGCAATGTCACCCGGCTCGACGTGGACGCCCAGCTCGTCCCGCTGCAAGCCCTGACGCAAACCATCCAACAGATCGAACGCCAGCAGCTCGGTCTGCAATCGCAGCTCCATGCCCTGCTCGGGCTGCAGGCGGATGTACCGCTGCCACTGGCCGCGCCCTCTGAACAAGCCGCACCCACCGCCGCGCAGGTGGCCGCAGCGCTCGAGCAACTGCCGCGCATCCGCCCCGATCTGATGGCGCTGCAGGCTGGCTATGCCGCGCAGGAGCAGAAGGTCTGGCAAGCCGTGCTCGGGCAGTTTCCGGCCTTCAATCTGGGCTTCACCCGCGCGCGCGATACCGCCGGGGTGAACACCGTGGGCTTCGGCGTGAGCATCAGCCTGCCGCTGTTCAACCGCAATCAGGGCGTGATCGCCACGCAGCGCGCCACCCGCGCGCAACTGCTGGCCGACTATCAGGCCCGGCTCGATCAGGCTGACGCCGATGTACGGCAGGCGCAGGCCGACATCGCGCTCCTGCAGCAGCAGCGTCAGACTCTGCAGGACGCCCTGCCCGCGCTGGAATCGGCCGATGCCGCCGCACAGCAGGCGCTGCAGCAGGGCGGCATGAGCCTGCTGGAATTCATCAACCAGCGCACCGCCCTGCTCGACCAGCGCCTGGCGCTGCAGGCCAACGCGCAACAGCGCGCCGAGCAAATTCTGGCCTTGCAACTGCTCACCGGTCTTGGCCCCTACCGTCAGACCGCCGCCCTAGTTACCCCGTCCAAATCCAACGCCGCACCGCTATGACCCTGCCCACTCGTGCCCGCCTCGCCCTTCTCGCCGCGCTGAGTCTGCCCTCGCTTTTCCTGACCCTCGGCAGCCTGCCGCGTGCGTTCGCTGCAGACAGCCCCATCTCCGCACAGGTACAGACCGCGCCGCTGCAACGCGGCGAGCTGCTGCATACCCTGCGCGCCTACGCCGTGGTGCAGGTGCCTGCCAGCCAGACTCAGGCCATCACCTTCCAGCATGCCATGCAGGTGCAAACCGTGGACGTGCATGTCGGCCAGGCCGTGCGCAAGGGCGCGGTGCTGGCCACGCTGCACAGCGACGCCAGCACCGCGCTGGCCTACAGCCAGGCGCAGACCGCCGTTTCTTTTGCGCAGGACGAGCTGGGCCGCATGACCGCGCTCAAGGCGCAACAACTCGCGACGCAGGCGCAGGTCGATGCGGCTCGCAAGGCCCTGACCGACGCGCAGGCGCAACTGCACAGCCTGCAGCAACAAGGCGCGGGACAGGCGGCAACGCGGGTGCTGGCGCCGCAAGACGGCATCGTGCTGGCGGTAAGCGCCGCGCCGGGTGATCTGCTCTCGGCAGGCAGCCCGTTGCTGCAGCTCGGGCGCAGCGGTAGCCTGCAAGCGCTGGCTGGTGTGCCGCCGGAAGACGCGTCGCGCCTGCAGCCCGGCCAAGCCGTGCGGCTGACCTCGGTATTCGACCCGGCGCAGCACTGGCAGGGCACCATCCGCAGCGTTGGCGCGGCCATCAACCCCAAGACCCAGCGCCTGGATGTGCAGATCGCCCTGTCTGCTCAGGCCGGTCTTCCTCCGGCTGGAGCCAGCGTGCAGGCCGACATGGTGCTCGGCCGCTGGCGCGGCTGGGTGGTGCCGCGCGACGCCGTGCTGCAGGACGAACGCGGCGCCTTCGTGTTTCAGGACGACCACGGCAAGGCGCTACGCATCCCCGTGCAGATCGCCATTGAAAGCGGCCTGCAAACCGGCATCACCGGCGCTTTGAATCCGGCCATGCCGCTGGTCGTCGCCGGCAACTATGAACTTCGCCCCGGCATGGCGCTGCGCGTGATGGGAGCCCAGCGATGAGCGGCGCCTCGGTCTGGCTGCAACGCCATCGACGCTCTGTCTTGTTTTTGCTCGCGCTGCTGGCGGTCGGCGGAGTGTTTGCCGCGTTCAAGCTGCCGGTGGGGCTGTTTCCCAATGTGGACTTCCCCCGCGTGGTGGTCAGCGCCGATGCGGGCGACCGCCCTGCCAGCCAGATGATGTTGCAAGTCACGCAGCCGCTGGAGCAGGCGGTACGCCGCGTGCCCGGCGTGGTGGATGTGCGCTCGACCACCAGCCGCGGCACCGCCGATATTTCGGTGAGCTTCGACTGGGGCACGCCCATGGCGCTGGCCGCGGTACAGGTCAACGAAGCGGTCACGCAGATGCTGCCGCAACTGCCGCCCGGCACCCAGGTGTCGAGCAAGCGCATGGACCCCACGGTCGACCCGGTCATCGCCTACAGCCTGACCTCCAAAACGCTCACCCCAACTCAGCTCTACGACCTGGCCGAATTCCAGTTGCGACCGCTGCTGTCCAGCATCGGCGGGGTGGCGCGGGTGCAGATTCAGGGGGGTGCGCAGGAGGAATATCACGTCACTCTCGACCCGCTGAAGCTGCAGGCGCTGGGGCTGGCGCTGCAGGATGTGAGCAACGCCGTCAGCGCCGCCAACGGCGTGCAGGCCGTGGGTCATCTGCAAGACCGCTACAAGCTCCTGCTCGCCCTGGCCGACTCGCGCCTGCATGATGCCGCGCAGATCGGCGACATCGTGCTGCGGGTCGGGCCGGACGGCGTCATTCGGCTCAAAGACGTGGCGCACATCTCGCGCAGCACCGTGCCCAAATGGGTGCGCATCACCGCGAACGGGCAGGACGCCGTGCTGCTCAACATCTACCAGCAGCCCGGCGGCAACACCGTGCAGATCGCCCGCCATGTGCGCGAACTGCTCGCCAAAACCCCGCTGCCGCCCGGCGCGCATCTGGCCAGTTGGTACGACCAGAGCACCCTGGTGGTGGACAGCGCGGCCAGCGTGCGCGACGCCATTCTGATCGGCGTGGCGCTGGCCGGGCTGGTGCTGCTGCTGTTTTTGCGCAGTCTGAAAATCACCCTCATCGCCATGATCACCGTGCCCGCCGTGCTGGCCGCCACCGTGGTGCTGCTCTACGCCCTGGGGATGAGTTTCAACATCATGACCCTAGGCGGCATGGCGGCCGCTGTGGGCCTGGTGATCGACGATGCCATCGTGATGAGCGAGCACATCGTGCGGCGGTTGAGCGAAGCACGTCATCGCGGCGAAGCGCAAGCGCGGCACAGCGGCATCCTGCATGCGGCGATGGAGTATTTGCGGCCGCTGGCCGGGTCGAGTGCGTCCACCGTGGTCATCTTCCTGCCGCTGGCCTTCCTCTCCGGCGTCACCGGTGCTTTTTTCAAGGCGCTGTCGCTGACCATGGCCGCCGCCCTGGTCATCTCCTTTTTCGTCGCCTGGCTGGCCGTGCCGCTGCTGGCCGACAAGCTGCTCTCGCCCAAGGACATCGCGCGTGAAGCGCAGCGTGAAAACGGCCGCTGGCTCTCTGCCGTGCAACGCGGCTATGCGCGGGTGCTGGGCGCCAGCCTGCGCCGCCCGTGGCTGGCCGCGCTGGGACTGGCGCCGCTGCTGCTCGCGGGCTGGTTGGCTTACGGGCAAGTGGGCAGCGGCTTCATGCCGCATATGGACGAAGGCGGTTTTATTCTCGACTACCGCACCCCGCCCGGCACCTCGCTGACCGAGACCGACCGCATCCTCTCGCAAGTGGAACAGATTCTGCGCACCACGCCCGAGGTGCAAACCTGGTCGCGCCGCACCGGGGCGCAGCTCGGCGGCGGCGTGACCGAAGCCAACGAAGGCGACTTTTTCGTGCGTCTCAAACCCCCGCCGCGCAAGTCGATCGACGTGGTGATGGAGGATGTGCGCCAGCGCATCGAAACCCAGGTGCCCGGCGTGAAAATCGAACTGGCGCAGTTGATGGAAGATCTGATCGGCGACCTCACCGCCGTGCCGCAGCCCGTGGAGATCAAAATCTTCGACGACAACCCGCAGCAGCTCGCCGAGCTTGCGCACCGTACGGCGGCAGCCATTGGCAAGATTGCCGGCATCGTCGATGTGCGCAGCGGCATCAAGCCCGCGGGCGACGCGCTCGACATCCATATCGATCCCACCCGCGCGGCGCTCGAAGGCGTCGATCCGCAGCAGGTGCAGCAGCAGCTGCAAACCTTGATCGGCGGCAGTGTGGTGACGCAAATCCAGCAAGGCCCGAAGATGGTCGGTGTGCGGCTGTGGACGCCGCTGACGCTGCGGCAAACGACCGACGACATCGCCCGCCTGCCGCTGCGCGCACCCGACGGCCATGTGTTCACCCTGGGTCGCATCGCCAGCCTCAAGGTGCTCACCGGCCAGCCGGAAATCCACCGCGAAAACCTCAAGGCGATGGCCGCGGTCACCGCGCGGTCAAAAAAATCATCGACGCGCCCGGCTACTTTCCGCCCGGCGTCTATGCCCAGCTCGGCGGGCTGTACAAGCAGCAGCAAATCGCGTTTCAAGGCCTGGTCAGCGTGCTCGGCGCGGCGGTGCTGCTGGTGTTTTTGCTGCTGCTTTTTTTGTACGAGCGCTTCAAGGTGGCGATCAGCATCCTGGCCATGCCGCTGCTCGCGCTGCCTGCGGTGTTCATCGGCCTGTGGGCGGCAGGCATCGAGCTCAACATCTCGGCGATGATGGGCATGACCATGATCGTGGGCATCGTCACCGAGGTCGCGATTTTCTACTTCAGCGAAGTGCAGTCTTTGCTGCACGAGCACCCTGAGCAGGGCCTGGACGCGGCGCTGGTGGCCGCCGGGCAGAACCGCATGCGCCCGATCGCCATGACCACACTAGCGGCCATGCTGACGCTTGCGCCGCTGGCCCTCGCGCTGGGGCAAGGTTCGGCCATGCAACAGCCGCTGGCCGTGGCCATCATCGCAGGGCTGGCGGTACAGATGCCGCTGGTGCTGCTGGTCATGCCGGTGCTGTTCAAACTGATGCGAGGCCGGCTGGACGACGCCGAGGCCGACGACAATCTGCCACTGTCTGCAGTCTCTCCCCCTACCGAGTGAACCATGCGCATTCTCCTAGTTGAAGACGATCACATGCTGGGCGCCGCCACGCGCGAAGCCCTGCGCGACGCCACCCACGCGGTGGACTGGGTACTCGACGGCGCGTCGGCGCTGAGCGCGGCGCAAGGCGGCGAATACGAGCTGATGCTGCTCGATCTGGGCCTGCCCAAACGCGACGGTCTGTCGGTGCTGCAGGCACTGCGGCAGTCGGGCAGCAACCTGCCCATCCTCATTCTCACCGCGCGCGACGCGCTCGAAGACCGGGTGCGCGGCCTCGACCTGGGCGCAGACGACTATCTGGTCAAACCCTTCGAGAGCGCCGAGCTGCTGGCGCGCATCCGCGCGGTGGCGCGGCGCCAGGGCGGGCAGGCGCAGCCGGTGCTGTCCAACGGTGTGCTCGAACTCGACCCCGTTTCCCGCGAGGTGCGGTTTCAGGGGCAGACGCAGCGTCTGACCGCGCGCGAATACGCCCTGCTCCACGCGCTATTGCTGCGCCCCGGCGCCATTCTGTCGCGCAGCGAACTCGAAGACCGCATTTACGGCTGGAACGAAGAGGTGGAAAGCAACGCGGTGGAGTTTCTCATCCACAGCCTGCGCAAAAAACTCGCGCCGGATGTCATCAAAAACGTGCGCGGGGTGGGCTGGCTAGCGCCGCGCGGCGATACGGACAAGGCGCCATGAATCCCCTGGCCGCACTGCGCCATTGGGGCGCGCAATCGCTGCTGCGTCGGCTGTGGCTGTGGATGACGGTGAGCGTGGTCGTCGTCGGTCTGGGCACGGCGGCGCTGTCGTACTTTTTCGGCTATCAGGAAGCCAACGAACTGCAGGACGCGCAACTGCGCCAGATCGCCAGCCTGGTGCACCGCTGGGGCCATCTTCCTGACAGCGCGCTCAACCCCGCCGGGGCCGATGTCGATAAAGACGCCCGCATCGTGGTGCAGAAGCTCGGAGCACCCGTGGGTGCGCACGGCCTGCAGCTCTCCAAAGACCTGAGCGACGGCATGCATGTGGTGCAAAGCGGCGACCATGCCTGGCGCGTGTTCGTGCAGCAGGGCGACAAAGGCCGCATCGCCGTGGCGCAGCGCACCGATGTGCGCAGCGACGCCGCCATCGACAGCGCGCAGCGCACCCTGTTTCCGCTGCTGGCGCTCATTCCGCTGCTGGCCCTGCTGTCTGCTTGGGTGGTGCAGCGGGCGCTGCGGCCGCTGCGGCAAATGGCGCAGGGCGTGGACGCGCGCAGCGAAGCCGATCTGCAGCCCCTGCCGCAAACCGATGTGCCGCAGGAAATCCTGCCCTTCGTGCACTCCATCAACCGCCTGCTGCAACGTTTGAATGCCTCGATGGAACAGCAGCGCCGCTTCGTCGCCGACGCCGCGCACGAACTGCGCACGCCCATCGCCGTGCTCAGCATGCAGGTGGACAACCTCAAACCGCTGCAGCTTGAACCGCAGGCGCGGCAGCGCATCGGCGCGCTGCAAGACGGCCTGCGCCGCGCCCGCACCGTGGTGGAACAGTTGCTCAGCCTCGCCCGTTCACAAGGCGAGCAGACGACGCTGCGGCAGACGCTCGATCCGAGCGGGGTGATGCGCGAAGTGATCACCGATTTGCTGCCGCTGGCCGAGAGCCGCGGCATCGACCTGGGCATCGACCGCGCCGAGAAGGTGGAGATCGACACCGATCCCGCCCAGCTCTACACCCTGCTGCGCAACGCGGTGGACAACGCGCTGCGCTACACCCCGGAAGGCGGACGGGTCGATCTGCGGGTGCGGGCCGAGGGCGACCACGCGGTCATCGAAGTGCAGGACAGCGGCCCCGGCATTGCGCCCGAGCAGTTGCAGCGGGTGTTCGACCCCTTCGTACGCCTGCCGGGCGCGCAGAGCGAAGGCAGCGGGCTGGGCCTGTCCATCATCCGCCAGATTGCGCTGCGCCTGGGTGGCGAGGTGACGCTGCGCAACGCCGCAGAAGGCGGACTGATCCTGCGCTACAGCCAGCGCCTCACTTCGGCCAGATCCGGCTGAAATCGAAGGCGATGCGGCACTTGCCGAGATCGAATTCCAGGGTTTCGTCCGCCACGTCCGCCAGCTTGATGTAGCGCCCCTGCTGCAGGTGAAAGACCTTGCAGACACGATCATCCACATTCACCAGGACGTAGTACCGCACGCCCTCGGTCTCGTAGATAGTGAACTTGGCGTGCTGGTCTTTGCTCGCGGTGGACTTGGAGAGAATTTCAAACACCAGTTCCGGCGCGCGAGTGATGTAGGCGCCCTCGACCGGATGGCAGATCACCAGATTGTCCGGCTGCACCACGGTATCGTCGCTGATGCGCCAGTCCACGGGAAGCAGCGCGCGGCAATCGGCGCAATGCTCCAACGCGGTTTCCAGCAGCCAGGCGATCTTGTTGCTCACCTCCTGGTGCGCAAGCGACGGCGCTGGCGACATGGCGTAGGCCGTGCCGCCGATCAGCTCCCAGCGCCCTTCCCATAGTTTGTAGTCGTCGTAGGTGTAGTGCGGCGGGTCGAATGCGTAGGCTCGGGACATGGTTCGCTCCTAGGGTGAATGCAATCTTAAACCCGCTTCAAAGCCGCTTTCACATCGGCTGCAGCCGGTAAATCTTGGCCGTCGCTCCGTCTGAAATCAGGTAGATCGCGCCATCCGGCCCCTGGCGCACATCGCGGATGCGCTCGCCCAGATCAGCCAGCAGCGCCTCGCGCGCGACCACCTTGTTGCCGTCGAGTTGCAGCCGCCACAGCGCCTGCCCGGCCAGCGCGCCGACGAACAGATTGCCGCGCCATTGCGGGAACACGCTGGCGGTGTAGAACGCCATGCCGCAGGGCGCGATGGATGTGGGCACCCAATAGGTCACCGGCTGCTCCATACCGGGCGCGCTGGTGGCGCCGCCCACGGGCGGGCAGTTGCCCACAGGGGCGCCATATTCGCAGCCGTAGGAAATTTTCGGCCAGCCGTAGTTGCGCCCAGCGCGGGTGATGTTGACTTCGTCACCACCCTGCGGGCCGTGCTCGCTCGTCCACAACTCGCCCGTCACCGGATGGATCGCCGCGCCCTGCACATTACGGTGGCCGTAGCTCCAGATCTCCTCGCGCACCCCGGCACGGCCGACGAAAGGGTTGTCTTTCGGCACGCTGCCATCCGGGTGAATGCGCACCACCTTGCCCAGAGTGTTGGACAAATCCTGCGCCGCGTCGCGCTGGCTGAAGCGGTCTCCCAGGGTGATAAACAGGGTGCCGTCTGGCGCGAACACCAATCGTGAGCCGAAATGCGCCGTGCTGTCGATTTTGGGCGTCTGGCGGAAGATCACCTGCACGTCGCTCAGCCGCGTGCCGTCGTTTGAGAGCACCCCGCGCGCCACTGCGGTGCCGTTACGCCCGGCCTCGGCTCCCGTACCCGCTTCGGCATAGCTCAGATACACGCGACGATTCGCCGCAAAGGCGGGATCGAGCGCCACGTCGAGCAAGCCGCCCTGCCCGCGCGCATCCACCGCGGGCACACCGGCAATCGGCGCTGCCGCCTTGCCGTCCAGACCGACGATGCGCAGCGCGCCGGTGCGCTCGGTCACCAGCATGCGGCCATCGGGCAGAAAGGTCAGCGCCCACGGCCGCGACAGACCGCTGGCCACAATCACCGCCGCCGCTTTGACGGCGGGTTGCGTAGCGCCCGGCAACGGACTGGACGCCGCCGAGGCCGGGGTTTCGCCCCACACCAGCACCGCCCCGCCGCCGCAAGCGCCCAGCACGGTGCTGCCCAGCCCTGCGCCCAGCCAGCGCAGGGTGTGGCGGCGGGTGGGCAAAGTCGGATGCGATGGCGTTTGCATGGTCAGCCTCCTGGGACAGCGATGGGATGCGAAGCAAAAACAGATTCAGGCGCTTTGCTGGGCGTCGGTGTCGTGGTCGTCGCCGCCGCCGAACACCCGCTGCCGCAGCAGCCCGAGCTGGTCGCGCACCCTTGCGGCCTGCTCGAATTCGAGATTGCGGGCGTGCTCGATCATGCGCTTTTCCAGACGCTTGATCTCACGCGCCACGTCCTGCGCGTTGTCGATCTGCAGTTCCGCAATTTCACGCTCCACGCTGCCCGCGCGCAAGCCCTTGCCCGGCGTCTGCACCACGCCGTCGATCAGATCGCGCACCGATTTATTGAGCGCGGTGGGCGTGATGCCATGTTCGGTGTTGAACGCAATCTGCTTGGCGCGGCGGCGCTCGGTTTCGTCGATGGCGCGACGCATGGAGTCGGTAATGCGGTCGCCGTACAAAATGGCCATGCCGCTAACATTGCGCGCCGCGCGGCCGATGGTCTGAATGAGCGAACGGGTGGAGCGCAGAAAGCCCTCCTTGTCCGCATCCAGAATGGCCACCAGCGACACCTCGGGAATGTCCAGCCCCTCGCGCAGCAGGTTGATGCCCACCAGCACGTCGAAGACGCCCAGCCGCAGGTCGCGCAGAATTTCCACCCGTTCGACCGTGTCGATGTCGGAGTGCAGATAGCGCACCTTCACGCCGTTTTCGTCGAGATAGTCGGTGAGCTGCTCGGCCATGCGCTTGGTGAGCGTCGTGATCAGCACGCGCTCGCCTTTGTTTACCCGCAGGCGAATTTCGCCCAGCACGTCGTCCACCTGGCTGCTGGCCGGGCGCACCTCGATGAGCGGGTCCACCAGCCCGGTGGGCCGCACTACCTGCTCCACCACCTGATCCGCGTGCTGGCTTTCATAGTCTGCCGGGGTGGCGGAGACAAACACGGTCTGCCGCATCTTGCGCTCGAATTCGGCAAACTTGAGCGGCCGGTTGTCCAGCGCCGAAGGCAGCCGAAAGCCGTAGTCCACCAGGGTTTGCTTGCGCGCGCGGTCGCCGTTGTACATGCCGTTGAACTGGCCGATGAGCACATGGCTCTCGTCGAGAAACATCAGCGCATCTGGCGGCAGATAGTCCACCAAGGTAGGCGGCGGCTCGCCCGGCGCGGCACCCGAGAGATGGCGCGAGTAGTTTTCGATGCCCTTGCAATGGCCGATCTCGGTGAGCATTTCCAGGTCGAAGCGGGTGCGCTGCTCCAGCCGCTGCGCCTCCACCAGCTTGCCCATGCCGGTGAGTTCCTTCACCCGCTCGCGCAGCTCCTGCTTGATGCCCTCCACCGCTTCAAGCACCTTTTCTCGCGGGGTGACGTAATGCGAACTGGGGTAGATGGTGAAGCGCGGAATCTTCTGCCGCACCACGCCGGTGAGCGGGTCGAACAGGGAGAGCGACTCGATCTCGTCGTCGAACAGTTCGATGCGCACCGCCAGCTCGGCGTGCTCGGCCGGAAAGACGTCGATGCGGTCACCGCGCACGCGGAAGGTGCCGCGGGTGAAATCGACCTCGTTGCGCTGGTACTGCATGCGCACCAGTTGTGCGATCACGTCGCGCTGGCCCATGCGGTCGCCGGTGCGCACCGTGAGAATCATGGCGTGATAGTCCGACGGATTGCCGATGCCGTAAATCGCGCTCACGCTCGCCACAATCACCACGTCGCGTCGCTCCAGCAGACTTTTGGTGGCCGACAGGCGCATCTGCTCGATGTGCTCGTTGATCGCGCTGTCTTTCTCGATGAACAGATCGCGCTGCGGCACATAGGCCTCGGGCTGGTAGTAGTCGTAATAGCTGACGAAGTATTCCACCGCGTTCTTTGGAAAAAACTCGCGGAATTCGCTGTAGAGCTGCGCGGCCAGCGTTTTGTTGGGCGCAAACACAATGGCCGGGCGCCCCATACGGGCGATCACATTGGCCATGGTGTAGGTCTTGCCCGAGCCGGTCACGCCCAGCAGAGTCTGGTAGCTCAAACCGTCGCCCAGCCCCTCGGCCAATTGCGCAATCGCGGTGGGCTGGTCACCCGCCGGCGGGTAGGGCTGATACAGGCGGAAGGGCGAGTCGGGATAGCTGACGAACTTGTCCGGGTCGAGCGAGGGAACGGGTTGCGGTGCGGACATGGGCGGAAGGTGGGAATCGGAAATGCCGTCTGCACGGCGTCACAGCGCGCCTTCAAAGGGCGACGCGGGGCGTAAAATTGCGGTTTTTTGCGGCACTCATTGTCCCGCAAGCCCGGTTTTCCCGTCACCTCACCTCCCATCTCCCATGACCCAGTCGCTTTTTTCCCGCGTGGAAATGGCCCCGCGCGATCCCATCCTCGGCCTGAACGAACAATTTGCTGCTGACCCCAACCCCAACAAGGTCAACCTGGGCATCGGCGTCTATACCGACGCCGACGGCAAGCTGCCGCTGCTGGCCTGCGTGAAAGCGGGCGAAGCGCAACTCATGCAGGCGCCCAAGCCGCGCGGCTATCTGCCCATCGACGGCATCGCCGCCTACGACAAAGCGGTGCAGGGACTGGTGTTCGGCGCCGACCACGAGGCCGTGACCTCCGGCCGCATCGCCACGGTGCAAGGCCTGGGCGGCACCGGCGGGCTGAAAGTGGGCGCCGACTTCCTCAAGCGCCTCAACCCCAACGCGCAAGTGCTGATCTCCGACCCCAGCTGGGAAAACCACCGCGCGCTCTTCGAAGCCGCAGGCTTCAACGTGGGCACCTATCCCTACTACGACGCCGCCAAGCAGGGCGTGAACTTCGACGCCATGCTCGCCGCGCTCAACGCCGCCGCCGCGGGCACCATCGTCGTGCTGCACGCCTGCTGCCACAACCCCACCGGCTACGACATCAGCCCGGCGCAGTGGGAACAGGTGATTGCCGCCCTCAAGACGCGCAAGCTCGTGCCCTTCCTCGACATGGCCTATCAGGGCTTCGGCGAAGGCATTGCCGAAGACGGCGCGGTCATCCAGCAATTCCTCGCCGCCGGGCTCGACTTTTTCGTCGCCACCTCATTCTCCAAGAGCTTCTCGCTCTACGGCGAGCGCGTCGGGGCGCTCAGCGTGGTGTGCGCCAGCAAAGAAGAAGCCGGCCGCGTGCTGTCGCAGATCAAGCGCGTCATCCGCAGCAACTACTCCAACCCGCCCACCCACGGCGCCCAGATCGTCGCCACCGTGCTGGGCTCGCCCGAACTGCGCGCCCAGTGGGAGCAAGAGCTTGCCGGCATGCGCGAGCGCATCCGCGCCATGCGCAGCACCCTGGTGGAAAAACTCGCCGCCGCCGGCGTGAAGGGCGACCTGTCCTACATCACGCGCCAGAAAGGCATGTTCAGCTACTCAGGGCTTTCCGCCGCCCAGATGGAGCGCCTGCGCACCGAATTCGGCGTGTACGGCGTCTCCACCGGCCGCATCTGCGTAGCCGCGATCAATCTGCACAACGTGGACTACGTCGCCAAGTCCATCGCGGCAGTGATGCAGTAAGGGAAACGAAAGTAGCGCGCACCTCTCAGCTCGCGACCCTGATCCAACAATCGGATGGACTTGAGCTCTGGCGTGCTGGAATTTCTGGCCCCGTTAGCACTGATCATAAGATTAGTGCTATGACAAAACGCCAGCGTTCAAGCGCCGTTAAAAAACTCCCTTGCTGCCGTGTTAGGGAGACAAGAGCCTGCCGCCCTACAACGAGTTAGGCCTTTGAATGGATACTTATAGCCTTTACAAAGACCTCTACTTCCATGAGATGGAGAGGCGCGACCAACTGAACCGGAGTCTCAGTTTTCCCGCGGGCCTCATGGCGGTGCTCTTTGGTGCCGCCATCGTAATGTACAAGTCAGCGACTTTCAGGGTCGCCACCGCAGATAAAATTCTTTTGGCCTTCTTATGCGTCGTTGCTATTTCACTTGTAGCAACGGCTTACTTTCTCATCCGCACCTACTGGGGGCACACATACTCAGCCATGCCTTTCGCGGAGGACCTTCATACCTATCAGGTGGAGCTCTGCGAATACTACAAATCGGCTAACGCTAGCGACGATGCTGCTGAAGTAAGTGCGCAATCTAAGTTGGCAACCTATGTAGAGCTCGAATTCTCCAAAAACGCGAAGATAAACGCAGTCGTAAATGACGCCAAGTCTGTGTTTCTGTTTAAGGCAAATGCGTTTCTCATCTCATCCATCGTTTTTCTAGGTATTACATCTCCGTTTTACCTCTACGTTACGTCGCGCCAGCAAGATAACGTGCAAAAAATTCAAATCGTCCAGGGAGATCATATAATGACACAGCAAGAACAGCCGCCCAAGCCGCCTCCGCCCGCGCAACCACCGCCCTCCCACAAGCCAGAGCCAACCCCGCCGCCGAGCAGGCTTATTCGTGAGCACACAGAAAAACCACTCCGCAAGTAGTGGCCTAACAAATCAATCCAGCGGACGCGCTACGCGCGCCGCTGATTTCCGGCTTTAGTTTTAGTAGGAGCAGGCTGCTGAAACTTTGCAGCACGTGGTCAGGTCTGGCCTCGTAGCACTTGTTTCGGTTTGCAGCGCACGCTGTTTGCTCTTTTCCGCCAAGAAGACGGGGTAGCGCGCGAGTAAAATTTGTGCATCGCAACAAGAAAAGGTCGGAGTCCATCATGGTGTATGACCTGTATGAAACCCAGCGCTCGCTGATGCGGCCGCTGGCTGATTTTGCCGAGGCTGCCGCCAAGTTTTACGCCAATCCGGTGTGGCCTGCGGTGCCGCACAACGTCACCCAGCGTGTCTCGGCCAGCTACGACCTGATGCACCGGTTGCTCAAAGACTACGAAAAACCCGAGTTCGGCATCAATAGCGTGCAGATCGAGGGCAAGACTGTCGCAGTGCAGCAACGGGTCGTGCTGGAAAAGCCTTTCTGTCGTCTGCTGCGGTTCAAGCGGTTTTCTGACGACGTCAGCCTGCTGGGCAAACTCAAGGATGATCCGACCGTGCTCATCGTGGCGCCGCTGTCGGGCCATCATTCCACCTTGTTGCGCGACACGGTGAAAACCATGCTGCAAGATCACAAGGTGTTCATCACCGACTGGACCGACGCCCGCATGGTGCCCACCGAGCAGGGCCGTTTCAGCCTGGACGACTACGTGGCTTACATCCGCGAGTTCATTGCTGCCATCGGCCCCGATGTGCATGTGATGTCCGTCTGCCAGCCCACGGTGCCAGTGCTGGGCGCCATTTCGCTCATGGCCAGTGCGGACGAGATCGCGCCGCGCAGCATGATCATGATGGGCGGCCCCATCGACGCGCGCAAGTCGCCCACGGCGGTGAACAACCTGGCGATGAACAAGAGCTATGAGTGGTTCGAGAACAATGTGATCTACCGCGTGCCCGCCAACTACCCCGGCGCGGGTCGGCGCGTCTATCCCGGCTTTTTGCAGCACAGCGGTTTCGTGGCGATGAACCCCGACCGCCACCTCACCTCGCACTACGACTACTTTCTCGACCTGATCCGCGGTGACAACGATGATGCCGAGTCGCATCGCCGTTTTTACGACGAGTACAACGCCGTGCTCGACATGGACGCCGATTACTACCTCGACACCATCAAGCTGGTGTTCCAGGACTTCGGACTGGTCAACGGCACCTGGACGGTAGAAGGCGAGACGGTGCGCCCGCAAGACATCCACCGCACGGCGCTGCTCACCATCGAAGGCGAGCTTGACGACATTTCCGGCGCGGGGCAGACCGAGGCGGCGCACGACCTGTGCACTGGCATCGCTTCGGTCAGCCGTCAGCATTACGTGGCCGAAGGCGCGGGGCATTACGGCATTTTTGCGGGACGGCGCTGGCGCGAAAAGGTCTATTCGGTGGTGCGCGACTTCATCGCCGCGCATCCTCAAGGGGCTGCGGGCGATCCGCCGCGCAAACCGACGCGATCCCGCGCCTCCGCCTGAACCTGTTGACTCATGCCCGTTGCGACCGCCGCCCTGGCCGCGCAAATCGACGCCCTGCTGCCGCAAACGCAGTGCACCCGCTGCGGCTACCCCGACTGTGCCGCCTACGCGCAGGCCATCGCCGAAGGCCAGGCCGACATCAACCGCTGCCCGCCCGGCGGCGCGCAGGGCCTTGAAAAACTCGCTCATCTGCTGCAGCGCCCGGCCACCGCGCTCGACCCATCCTGCGGAACGGAAGGCCCGCGCGAGCGCGCCGTGATCGACCCGGCCCTGTGCATCGGCTGCACCTTGTGCATTCAAGCCTGCCCGGTGGACGCGATCGCCGGTGTTTCCAAACGCATGCACACCGTCATCGACGACTGGTGCACCGGCTGCGCCCTGTGCCTGCCGCCCTGCCCGGTCGATTGCATCCGCATGGAAGCGCTGACCGACCCCGCTCTGGCCACCCGCAGCGGCTGGAATGCCTGGAGCCCGGCGCAGGCCGACGAAGCCCGCCAGCGCTATGCTCGCCACCTCGAACGTCACCCCCGCCCACTGGCGCAGACTGAGCCACCCGCCACACCGGCTCCTGCGGCAGACCACAAGACCGCCCTGCTGCAAGCGGCTCTGGAGCGCGCCCGGCAGCGCCAGCGCAGTGCTCCTTGAATTCTGAATTTCAGCCAAATCGCAAGAAAATGACCACAAAACCCAGTAAATCGCTACAAACCTTCCCGAACCCCGCCCCTGAGCGCGACTATCACATCCACATGCAGGTGCCTGAATTCACCTGCCTTTGCCCGCTCACAGGGCAACCGGATTTCGCACGATTCGACATCGACTTCATTCCCGACAAGAAGTGCGTCGAGCTTAAAAGCCTCAAGCTCTATATGTGGAGCTATCGCGACGAAGGCGCCTTTCACGAAAAGGTCACCAACGCCATCCTCGACGATCTGGTAAAGGCCATGTCGCCACGCTTCCTGCGCGTGACGGCGCGCTGGTATGTGCGCGGCGGCATTTACACCAATGTGGTGGTCGAGCACCGCAAGCGTGGGTGGAAGCCAACGCCACGCGTCGATCTGACGCAGTTCGACGCCGCCGAACCCGCAGCGAATTGAGGCGACTTAACGAAACTTGCTCAAGCCTTGAGCAGTTTTGACGGCTGAATGCGCAAAATGGCGTTCAGCCCGGTCACCAGCACCGAGCCATCGGCCAAGGCGAGAACCCCATAGGGCAGATGCAACTCGGCGGGCAAGGCGCCCGTGGTCACCTTCTCGCCCGCGCCGGTTCCGGCCAGGGTGGAAACTTCGCCTTGCGGCGATATACGGCGTACCCGGTTATTGCCGGTATCGGCCACGATCAGGCTGCCATCGGGCGCGAACGACAGGGTTTGTGGGTGCAAAAATAGCGCCTCCTCCACCTTGCCATCGGCAAAACCGCCCTTGCCGGGTTTGCCTGCAAAGGTCGTTACCGTGCCATCGGGCGTGATTTTGCGAATGACATTGTTGAAGTATTCGCTCACGTAAATCTGCCCTTGCGCGTCCAGCGTCAGCCCGACCGGGGTGTTGAAACGTGCCTGCGCTCCCCGCCCATCGCGCCAGCCGGTATCGCCGGGTGAACCGGCCAGGGTGCTGACCACCCCTTGCGCGCTGATGCTGCGCACCGTGCTGTTGTAGGCATCGGCCACATACACCACGCCCTGTGCGTTCACGCCCAGCCCGACGGGGTGATTAAATCGCGCCTGCTGGCCCGGCCCATCGGCAAAGCCTTCGACCTCCAGCTTGCCCGCCAGGGTGCTCACCCTGCCATCTCGGCTGATGCGGCGCACGGTATTGCTGCCGGAATCGCTCACAAACAGCGTGCCATCGGTGGCCACCGCCACGCATTCAGGCGAATAAAACCGCGCCTGCAGCGCCGGGCCGTTGCGGGCGTCGCGCTGCTCCACCTGCCCGGCGACAATGCTGACCTGGCCGTCAGTGCCCAGCTTGCGCACCACGCTGTTGACGTAGTCGGCCACAAAGATGTTGCCCTGCGCGTCCAGCGCCATGCCGCGCGGATCGTGAAACCGCGCCTGGGCGAAGTCGCCGCCGTTGTACATGCCAGGGCCGATGGCGCCTGCAAAGACCTCCAGCGTGCCTGCGGCCTGCGGCGCAGCAAAAGCGGTTTGGCTGATCAAAGGGGACAAGGCCGTGCCCAGCGCCAGGGCTCCGGCCGATTGAATGAAGTGTCGTCGCTGCATGAGAGTTCAGGGAAAGTGCCCGCGACGGTTGCGCGGTTCAGGCTCAAGCTTATGTCAGCAGATTTTTACTTGCAGGCGTGCCACTCAAGTGCCGCGCCGGTCGACCAGTGCGCGGGCGATGGTGCCGAGATCGACATACTCCAACTCGGCCCCGGCGGGCACGCCGCGCGCCAGGCGGGTAACGCGCAGGCCGCGCGGACGCAGGGTTTCGGCGATGACGTGCGCCGTCGCCTCGCCTTCGTTGGTGAAGTTGGTCGCCAGAATCACCTCTTCCACCGCGCCGTCGAGCGCGCGGGTCATCAGCCGGTCGAGGCCGATTTCCTTCGGCCCCAAGCCATCGAGCGGGCTGATGCGGCCCATGAGCACGAAGTACAGGCCGTGGTAGGTGAGCGTCTGCTCTACCGCGGCGAGATCAGCGGGGCTTTCCACCACGCAAAGCTGGCGGGCATCGCGTCTGGGGTCGGCGCAGATGCTGCAGACCGCGTCTTCGGTGAGGGTGTTGCAGCGCGCGCAGCGTTGCACCGCGCCCAGCGCCGCGTCGAGCGCGCGGGCGATGTGCTGCGCGGCCTCGCGGTCGTGTTCGAGCAGGTGATAGGCCATGCGCGACGCCGACTTCGGCCCGACGCCGGGCAAATGCCGCAGGGCGTCGATCAGCGCGTCGAGCGCGGGCACGTGGCCGGGCGCGGCCTCATGCATGACGTGTCGAGGTCAAGTTCGGGGCCACTTCAGTTCAACTTCGCCCGTCGCTCAGAACGGCAGTTTCATGCCGGGCGGCAGGGGCATGCCCGCGGTGGCGGCGCTCATTTTTTCCTGCGATGTGGCCTCGGCCTTGCGCACCGCGTCGTTGAAGGCGGCGGCCACCAGGTCTTCGAGCATGTCGCGGTCTTCGGCCACCAGGCTGGGGTCGATGTTCACGCGCTTGACGCCGTATTTGCAGGTCATCGTCACCTTCACCAAGCCCGCGCCAGACTGGCCTTCGACCTCGATCTGGCCAAGCTCGTCCTGGACGCGCTTGAGGTTGTCTTGCATCTGCTGCGCCTGCTTCATCAGGCCGGAAAGTTGTCCTTTGTTGAACATGGGGTGTCCTTCGATTGAGAAATGAAATCGCCGCGCGTGCAGCAACGCGGCATTGTCGGTCAGGCGGATGTCGGCTGCGCTGACGGGGGCATGGGTTTGAGGCTGCCGGGCACGATTTGCGCGCCCAGATCTTGCATGAGCTGCTGCACCAGCGGATCGTTGCGTATCGCGGCTTCGGCATCGGCCTGCGCCTGGGCCTTGGCGCGCGCGTCGCGCTGCATCACGCTGTCGGTCACTTCGCCGGCCTCGGCGCGCAGCACGATGTCTTGCCCCAAGGCCAGACGCACGGCGGTCTGCAGCTTGTCGAGCGACCCGGCGCGGGTGAGCTGCTCGTTGGGCACGCGCAGCAGCCAATCCATGCCTTGCATGGCCACCAGTTCGCTTTGCTGCGCCAGCGCGCGCGGCAGGCCCGCGGGCACGTCGAGCCGCTGCACCAGCGTGGGCCAGTCGGTATCAGACGCGATGTGGGGCGTGATCTGCAGGGGCGGCTTGATGTCGGCGGGGCGGGGTGGCGTGGGCTGCGGCGGGGTTTGCGGTTCGGGCTTAGCCGCATAGCTTGTCGCGGGCGCTTCCTCCGCGGCGAGCACGGGGGCGGCGGGCGCCAATGGGGCGCTCAAGGTCGCTGCGGTACGCGGCATGGCCTTGGCTGCGGTTTGCACCGGGGGCGCGGATTTGGTGGCCGGTTGCTCGCGCTGTGCTGCGACCTGCGCCGCGGCCGACTGTGACGGTGGCGAAGCCGGGGCCGCCGCCTTGGGCAGCGCCAGCCCGCCTGGCGGTAAGCTGGGCACGCTGCCCGCGATGACCGGGGCGAAGGCCAGCAGGCGCAGCAGGGTCATGGTGAAACCGGTACGGTCGTCCGGGGCGAGCGACAGCTCGTTGCGGCCATGCAGCACCGTCGTGTAGGCCAGTTGCACCAGCTCCGGGCTGAGTTGCGCGGCCAGGGCGACCAGCGCTTCATGGTGCGGGTCGTCGGCATCGGCGGCCTGCGGCACGAGTTGCAGCAGGGCGATGGTTTGCAGCAGCGCGGCCAGCTCTTCCAGCGCCGCGCCGAAAGACAGACCGCGCGCTTCCAGCGCATCGGCCTGATGGATGAGCGCCACACCGTCCTGCGAGGCCAGCGCCTGCAAAATAAGTAGCAGATCGCTGCGATCGACCGTGCCCAGCATCTGCTGCACCGCCTCGGTCTCCACCCGCCCGGCGCAGTAGGCCAGCGCCTGGTCGGTGAGCGAGAGCGCATCGCGCATCGAACCGTGCGCGGCGCGGGCGATGAGCCGCAGCGCGGCGTCGTCTGCCGGCACGTTCTCGGCCTGCAGCACCTGCTGCAAATGGCCGACGATGGCGCCCGGCATCATCTGCTTGAGGTTGAACTGCAGGCAGCGCGACAGCACGGTCACCGGCACCTTCTGCGGGTCGGTGGTGGCGAGCACGAACTTCACATAATCGGGCGGCTCTTCCAGCGTCTTCAGCATGGCGTTGAAGGCGTGGTTCGAGAGCATGTGCACCTCGTCGATCATGTACACCTTGAAGCGCCCCGCCGTGGGCTTGTAGACCGCCTGCTCCAGCAGCGTGGTCATGTCTTCGACGCCGCGATTGGAGGCGGCGTCGAGCTCGATGTAATCGACAAAACGCCCGGCGTCGATCTCGGTGCAGGCCGGGCACACGCCGCACGGCTGGCTGGTGACGCCGCCCTGCCCATCCGGCCCGGTGCAATTGAGCGCCTTGGCCAGAATGCGCGACACCGTGGTCTTGCCCACCCCGCGCGTGCCGGTAAACAAATAGGCGTGATGCAGACGGTCGTGGTCGAGCGCATGGGTGAGCGCCCGCACCACATGGTCTTGTCCCACGAGGGAGGCGAATGATTTAGGGCGCCACTTGCGCGCCAGCGCGACGGAAGTCATGGGCCGGATTCTAGGAGCCTGCCGGGCTTGGGTCGCGTAGAGCGAAAAAAGGGTGTAGGGATGGCCTGTGGCGGCGGATTTGCCGCTCCATAGCCGAAGCTATGGAGCAAGAAGCCGCTGCCGCAGGACGCCGTACAGCCTTTTTGCAGCCCGCGATTCCCAAGTCCGACAGGCTCCTGGGAGCCTGCATCATCCCCTCTGGCTGAATCCAAAACCGTCGTGGCGCCGTAGAGAGAACAAACCCCAATCCAAGCAGACCTGCCGCCCGCTGACACCTTGCTCCACGCCCCATGCGCCCTTCCTTGCCGACCCTGACCCGACTCTGCCAGCGTCTCGCCCTGGCCTGCCTCGCCCCGCTCATGGTCGCCTGTTCGCCGGTCACCCTGATCAACCGGCTCACCCCGACCGACACCTACACCTTCAGCGGCGGCATCGCCTACGGTTCCGCCCCGCGCGAAGCGCTGGACATCTACCGGCCCAACGTCGCCACGCTGCGAAAGCCCCCGCCCGGCGGTGCCCCGGTGGTGGTGTTTTTCTACGGCGGCAGCTGGACCAGCGGCAACCGCGCCATGTACCGTTTCGTCGGCGAGGCGCTGGCCGCACGCGGCATCGTCACCGTCATTGCCGACTACCGCCTCTATCCCGAAGTGCGCTACCCCGACTTCCTGCGCGACAACGCCCGTGCCGTCGCCTGGACGGCGCAGCACATCGCCCAGTGGGGCGGTAACCCGCACCAGATCTACCTCATGGGCCACAGCGCCGGGGCCTACAACGCCGCCATGCTGGCGCTCGACCCGCGCTGGCTGCACGCCGTCGGGCTGCGCCGCGCCGATCTGGCCGGGTGGATCGGTCTGGCTGGGCCCTACGACTTTCTGCCCATCACCGACCGAGAAGTCCAGCCGGTTTTCCACTTCCCCGACTACCCCGCCAGCTGCATGCCCATCGACTACGTTCACGACGCCCGCGTGCCGCGCACCTTCCTCGGCGCAGCGCGCATCGACAGCCTCGTCAACCCGCAGCGCAACACCGTGCAACTCGCCCAGGCCCTGAAGGCCGGCGGCGCCCAGGTCACGCTCGACCTCTACCCAGGCGTCAACCACGAAACCCTCATCGGCTCCTTCGCCACCCCGCTGCGCTGGATGTCGCCCGTGCTCGACGACGTGGTGGATTTCGTGCACCACGCGCCCCAGCCGAGCACGGCAGCTCTTGCGGCCACCCAAGCCACCCCCTGATCGACGGCCTTGCGCCGTGCTGGCGGAGCACCCAAAGTTGTCTTCCATCCGCACCCGCGGGCGGTTGGGAGACCGCTCATGCCCACCCTCACCCGAGTCCTCGCGACCCGCAGCCCAAGCTCGCTGCCGCGCTCAGCCTGGCCGCCCCGCTATTCAGTGAGCTTGCCGATGATCTTCACCGCAATACCCCCGCCCGGCACCACCGCACCGGCCAATTCGCAGCC